>CAYGNS010000725.1:0-1506 GCA_964351295.1 uncultured Gammaproteobacteria bacterium | reverse complement strand
TGATGTACAACAATATGATCGAACAATTTCCCTCAAACATGCTGGCGGGTTGGTTTCAATTTGCGCATGCCGAGTTGTTGGATATTGAAGACGAGAAAATTCGTTCAGCACCGAACGTAACGTTTTAACTTACTCGTTTTAAGCGTTGTAGTACGGCTTAATGAATTTTTTCGATCATCAAGACAAAGCGCGCCGACAGTCGCGCTGGATCATGGCGTGCTTTATTGCCGTTGCGCTGCTTATAGTGCTGGCGGTAAATTTTGTAGTGGTGTTTTTTGCCGCGGCTCAGGTACCCAGTGAAATAATGATGAGCGAGGGGTTTTTGTCCTCGTCGTTTTGGCAACAGCATGCTGGATTGTTGCTGGGTTCGAGTATAGCGACTTCAAGTGTGATTGGCGTAGCGAGTCTTGGCAAAATCGCCAGCTTGCGCAGTGGTGGCGGTAAAGTAGCGCGCGATATGGGCGGTGCCATCGTGACTCCGGACACCCGCGATCCGCTGCGGCGTAGACTCTACAACGTAGTAGAAGAAATTGCGATTGCCTCTGGCACTCCCGTACCTGAAGTTTATGTGCTTGAAAACGAACCCGGCATCAACGCTTTTGCAGCGGGATATACGGCGGCTGACGCGGCGGTGGCAGTTACACAGGGAACCCTAGAAAAGCTCGACCGAGCTGAATTGCAGGGCGTGATTGCGCATGAGTTTAGCCATATTTTTAATGGTGATATGCGCATCAATATTCGCATGATGGGCGTGATATTTGGCATTTTAGTCATCGCGATTATTGGTCGGAAGTTTCTTCATTCGAGTCGCTTTCGGGTGTCGTCATCACGCAATAATAATGGCGGAGCGATTGTGGCGATAGGCATTGCCTTAATGCTGATTGGCTATATTGGTCTATTCTTTGCGCGGTGGATGAAGTCGGCCTTGTCGAGGCAACGCGAATATCTGGCCGATGCGTCGGCGGTTCAGTTTACCCGTGATCCTGATGGAATTACGGGAGCACTTAAGAAGATCGCGGCCTATAGCCATTCTTCGTATTTGCAGGAAGACTCGGAAGAAGTGAGTCATATGTTGTTTGGGGCCGGCTATCGGAGCTTTCTATTTGCAACGCATCCGCCGTTGGAAAAGCGCATTGCACGGTTAGAACGTGGGTTTCGACCAGAGGATATAAAAGGATTAGCTGTACAGCTGAAGGCGGAAGAGCGTCGCGAACATTTACGCGCAGAGCAGGCCGAGCGTGAACAAGCGAAGCGGGAGGCGAATAAAGGGAGCGGAGGATTTTTTAATCCAGAAAACCTTATTGAGCAGATTGGTAATCCTGATCTTGAGCGGATCTTGGCGGCCGGTATTCTCACTGCTGAAATACCCGAGGGGCTTACGGCGGCGGCACACAGTTTGGAGTGGGTTCCGGAAGTCATTTTTTTCTGCTTGTTGTCGAGTGAATCTGAGCTTAGCCATCGTCAGCAGCTGATCGTGAATGAGCAGATGGGTGATATTAGTGCAGG
>CAYGNS010000724.1:0-1506 GCA_964351295.1 uncultured Gammaproteobacteria bacterium | reverse complement strand
CATCCTTCTGGCAGCGATCGTCTTGCCGAAGTCAGCGAGCGCCTGCAGTTGGAGGCGCAGCATATTGTGGTTAATGTGCAGGGGGATGAGCCGCTTATTCCGCCCAGGCTGATCAATGAAGTAGCCAGTGCTTTAATGCACAGTGATGCACCGAATACGGTGATGTCCACCGCCGCGAAAGCAATTACTTCGGCGGAACCGTTACGCGATCCCAACACGGTTAAAGTAGTGGTTAATAAGCGCGGCAGTGCGCTGTATTTTTCGCGCAGTGAGATTCCCTTTGCTCGCGGGGAACGCACCTGTTTAGCCCTGCACCATATAGGCATTTACGCTTACCGTGCTCATTTTCTAACAACGTTTACACAGCTTGAGCCGAGTTCACTGGAAACCTGCGAGAGTTTGGAGCAACTGCGGGTATTGGATAATGGCTATGCAATACAAGTGCACCAGATTGATTATGCCGCAGGCTTTGGTGTGGATACGCAAACTGACCTAGAGCGAGCGCGTGCGCAGCTCGATGCAGCGTTTGTTGAGCGCCAATAGGCCAATACTTTTTCCGTCCCGATTTTGGAGATGAGTTAGCTTTATGCAAGATCCACTTAACCTTTTATTCGTCTGTATGGGCAATATTTGTCGTTCGCCTACGGCACACGCCATTATGCAAACGAAAATTGATGTGTATGGGCTGCAGGGGGTGGTGAGTGTGGACTCGGCAGGTACGCATGCGTATCACGTAGGTGAGCAAAGCGATGCACGGTCGCGACAAACGGCACAGGCTCGTGGCATTGATATGGAGCACCTGCGAGCGCGTAAAATATCCATTAATGACTACGACCATTTTGATTATATCTACGCGATGGACGAGGCCAATCTTGAGTTAGTTCAGTACTACGCCCCAAGTCAACCGAAAGCCCAAATCGAACTTTTTTTAGCTCCAGCGAACCGTGCGGGAGCCAGTGATCGCCGTGAAGTGCCCGATCCATATCATGGCGGCGATGCGGGCTTTAAGGACGTGTTTACCTTGTTGGACGTTGGGTGTGAGGCCATCTTAATTGAATTGGGTTTACACTGATGCACCGTGGTAAATGCTCGTGACGTTGGTGATTGATATCAGTGTGGCGCAGCAACGCTTAGTCGTGCGTGATGAGCACACGCAGCAAATAGTGTTGAGTACACTCGTTGCTACAGCGAAAAAGGGTGTGGGACAATTAATGGGCAGCGAGTGTACGCCACTGGGGCCGCATCGAATCCGCGCCAAAATAGGTGCAGGAATGCCAACCAATACGGTTTTTATTGGTCGCCGCCCAACCGGCGAACTGTACACTCCAGCGTTAGCGACTGCACATCCAAACCGCGACTGGATTTTAACGCGAATTATGTGGTTGTGCGGAGAGCAGGTAGGTCATAATCGCCGAGGTAGTGTGGATACCCAAGCACGCTATATTTATATCCACGGTGCACCCGACTCGCACCCGATGGGCGAGCCGAGTTCGCATGGTTGTATAA
>CAYGNS010000723.1:0-1509 GCA_964351295.1 uncultured Gammaproteobacteria bacterium | reverse complement strand
CTTATTGGCTTTGGTGCCTTGGTGTCCATTGGTGGGGCACTCAACGCTTGTGTTTTCTTAAGTGGTGCGACCCCCACGGCGGGTGCGCGCGACGGTTTATTTCCTACTTGGTTAGGGCGTAAGTCAGGCGCGGGCAATTCAGCGCGCGCGATTATCTTGTCCAGTACCATTGCCTCGCTATTGGTTATGTTGAATGCGAGCAAAGGCTTAGTAGGTGCGTATCAGGCGATGATTGTACTCTCGACGTTCTCGGTGGTGATTGTGTATTGTGGATCGAGCTTAGCGAGCCTAAAGCAACATTTTCAATCGCCTGACTTAACATTTATGTCTCATTGGTTTGGGGTGTTTGTCTCATTAGTCGCCTTGTTGTTTACGCTCGCGGCACTTTATGGGGCTTCCACGCTCTACTAAACTTATTCATTACTTACCATTGGTAGTTGCTATGTTTACACGCGCTATAGTTCGACGCCCTGCTGAATCTATGATTAACGGCTTAACCGAGGCTCAGTTGGGCGCACCTGACTATGCTTTGGCCTGCCAGCAGCACGATGAATACATAAGCGCTTTGCGCGAATGCGGATTGGCGGTGGAGGTGCTGGATGCAATCGAGGCACATCCTGACAGCTGTTTTGTGGAAGACGTGGCATTGATCACACCGAAGTGCGCGATACTCACGCGCCCGGGAGCCCCGTCGCGCCAAGGTGAAGTAGCCTATATGGAACCCACTCTTGCTAATTATTTTGTTCAGCTGGAAAGAATAGAGGCACCGGGAACCATTGAGGCGGGCGATATTATGATGGTGGGTGATCACTATTATATTGGCCTGTCGGCCCGCACTAACCAAGCCGGTGCTGGGCAGATGCTGGAGATTTTAGCGGGTTATGGTTTAACCGGTGAAGTGGTCGAAATGTTAGAAATGCTGCATTTAAAGACGGGACTCAGCTATTTAGAGAACCAGCATTTATTAGTGTGTGGTGAGTTTGTGAATAAGCCTGCATTCGCAGAGTTCAAACGCGTCGAGGTGGCTGAATCAGCCAGCTATTCGGCTAATAGTGTGTGGATAAACGACACGGTATTAGTGCCCGCCGGGTTTGACAAGACTGCTAGTGCTGTGCAGGCAATGGGGTATCGGGTTCGTGAAGTTGCCATGAGCGAATTTCAGAAGCTCGATGGTGGCTTGAGCTGTTTGTCGCTACGGTTTTAAAGGCAACGCCGACAGTCTCACCGAGCCCCCGTCATTCCTAAGCCCACCCGCCATTCCCGCCGTCTCTCCCGCGAAGGCGGGGGCGGGAATCTAATGGTTTAGGTGTAGCACTTTAGTAGGACATGGTTTGGGTCCCCGCCTGCTCGGGGATGACGATACAGAGCGTGTGGTGACGTTTCTTGCTTTCGTTCATTGAAAATTACCGAATAGGGCGCATCATTGGATGATGGATTACGCAGCCGTTTTTCATTCTCCGCGCAGTGGCGAGTGCCGTGAGTTTTGTAGGGGGGTGGTTGGGGTGGGGG
>CAYGNS010000722.1:0-1513 GCA_964351295.1 uncultured Gammaproteobacteria bacterium | reverse complement strand
AAACACCGAACTTCTCTTCCATTTCTGAAATTACTTAATAAAGTTCAAGAACAGACATAGATGCAATTGCATCTAAGAGATCTTGCTTACTCATTTGTAAAACCTCAATTAATTAAAACTGGTAGAAACTCACCGTAACGGCCGCTTATTAAGCTGCCTTGGCGTCTCGAACTGCCGCTAAACCACGCACAAACTTGGTTGGAACCTCGTTGAGCGTTCGCACAAACTTGGCGATAGGCGCTTGCATAGTGCCTAACAGTTTGGCCAACAACTCTTCGCGGCTCGGAAGCTGCGCTAGTGCCTTAATGTCTGCTTCGCTCAATAAGGAACCGGCCATAGAGCCCGCCTTAATGTTTAAAGCATTGAATTGCTTGGCATACTTGTCCAGAATTTTGGCCACAGCAACGGGATCTTCCGAAGCAGCGAAGGCCAAAGGACCAACAAGCAATTTATCCAAACATTCAAAGTCAGTACCTTTTACCGCACGTCGTAAAAGCGTATTTTTCACCACTCTTACATACACGTTGTTGTCATGCGCTTCGCGACGAAGAACTTTCATTTGTTCAACAGTCATGCCGCGATATTCAGCGATAACAGCAGCGGTAGATGTACTAACCACAGCAGAGACGTCTTCTACGACCTGTTTCTTTTGATTAAGATTTAGGCTCATATCAGAGCTACCTCCAGTTTTGGCACCCTAACCGTCAGTTTTACAAATAGGGATAAACCCGATTGAAATTGACCGATTGTTTGGGGACACCATCTACGCAGGATTACCAATTGGATTAAGGTATAAAACCCTCCTGCGGTCTTTGACACATTCAAAACTAACCAAACAACGATCGGCCTTGAACACCCAAGTGTGAATTTTTCGACGCTACCCTTAAAACTGCGGAAGAGTCGAACGATCCACACGAACACCTGGTCCCATCGTACTGGACACAGATACTCGCTTAAAGTACTGACCTTTAGCCGTTGCTGGCTTGGCCTTGTGCAGCGCTTTTAAAAGCGCCATAAAATTTTCACTCAATTGCTCTGCAGAAAACGACGCTTTGCCGATGGTGCAGTGAATAATGCCGCCCTTATCAATACGGAACTGCACTTGGCCTGCTTTGGCGTTTTTGACGGCTGTAGCCACATCGGCTGTTACCGTGCCCGTTTTCGGGTTTGGCATCAGACCACGTGGGCCTAAAATTTGACCGAGTTGACCCACCACACGCATTGCGTCGGGGCTTGCCACTACCATGTCAAAATCCATCTCACCTTTTTTAACTTTTTCGGCTAAATCTTCCATGCCTACAATATCGGCACCTGCTGCAATAGCCTTTGCCACATTGTCACCATCGGTGAACACAGCCACCCGTACAGTTTTACCCGTGCCATTAGGCAACACAGTCGCACCGCGCACAGCTTGATCCGATTTACGAGCTTCAACGCCTAAATTGATGGCAACGTCAACGCCTTCATCAAACTTCGCGGTGGCCGTTTCTTTTACTAGCGAGAACACATCCGC
>CAYGNS010000721.1:0-1525 GCA_964351295.1 uncultured Gammaproteobacteria bacterium | reverse complement strand
ACCCTCGGTCGTCTCATCAAAAAACCCGCTGTCGGCACTTTTTAATAGATCCGCTGTGGGCACTATATAGACCCGCTGGTGGCACTGCCAAAAAATGCTAAATCAGAGAGGCAAATTAGGCTCCGTACCATCGGCCACAATAGTATCATACAGTCTGATTCTGTTTACGATTCCATCTTCGAATATTCCTCCAACTAGGGTTTTGCGCCTATGAGTACTGCCAATTCTAATTCTGCAACAACGGGCGCCCCTCAGTGTAAGCCCGTTACCGCGAGCCAGGTATTGGTTACGGGCGGTGGTGGTTATATTGGTAGCCACACCGTGGTGAATTTAATTGAAGCCGGCTTTACGCCTGTTATCTTGGATAACTGGTGCAACGCTAATCGTATTGTGTTGGAGCGTATCGAGGCGATTACCGGAACAAAACCATTGGATTACGCGGTGGATTTGCGCGATGAACAGGCGCTCGCCGAGGTTTTTGCTAACAATAATATCGCCGCCGTGATTCATTTTGCGGGACTTAAAGCCGTGGGCGAGTCTACACAATTACCGTTTGAATATTATGACAACAATGTAGGCGGTACGTTGTCTTTACTTAAGGCCATGCGCAACGCCGATTGTCACCAACTAGTGTTTAGTTCCTCAGCCACCGTTTACGGCGATCCTGAGTCGGTACCCATCCCCGAACAGGCGCGGTTGTCGGCCACCAACCCCTATGGGCGCACTAAATTAATGATCGAGGATATCTTGCGCGATCTAGCGCAAGGGGACCCGCGTTGGCAGATTGCCATTTTGCGGTACTTCAACCCGATTGGGGCACACCGCAGCGGTTTGATTGGCGAAGACCCGCACGGCATACCGAACAATCTAGTGCCGTATATTGCACAAGTGGCAGTGGGCAAGCGCGAGCAGCTTAATGTATTTGGTAACGATTACGCTACGCCGGACGGAACGGGTATGCGAGATTATGTGCATGTGGTTGATCTTGCCGAAGCGCATTTGAGCGCCCTGCAGGTGCTGCACGCCGGACACGGATGTGAGGCCTACAATGTGGGCACCGGTAAGCCTTACAGCGTGCTCGAAATGGTCAAGGCATTTGAGCTAGCCAGCGGCAAACGTATTCCTTACGAAATTCAAGCGCGGCGCGCGGGTGATATAGCCACCTGCTATGCCGATGTGCGTTACTCAAAGCGTGCGCTTAAATGGCAGGCGCGTTTAGATCTAGCTGCAATGTTACAAGACCATTGGAACTGGCAGCGCCAAAATCCACAAGGTTACTAGCAAGATTACTGGCATGAACTTAAGCACCGGTGCGCACCGCGCCTTGGCGAGTTCGTGTGTGCGGCAGTGCCGATAAAGCCACGATCCTGCAATATTCTAAGACGAAAATGGGGCGTTTTGCGAAACGGCTAGGACTAATGGGAGCTGCTGACTATAAACTGCTGGGGCCAGTTACTATAAAAAGTAGAATTACTGCTGGGGGGGGTAAAGGGACCAAAAACTTCGATGAAAATTAGAGTGAGCG
>CAYGNS010000720.1:0-1528 GCA_964351295.1 uncultured Gammaproteobacteria bacterium | reverse complement strand
TCCAGCTACGTGGTGTTTGGTGCAAAAGATATCGCTGAATCATTTTGTGTTCCGATTAAAACCCAGACCAATGGAGTCGCAGTGATATGCCTATAGCATGGCACGATAAAGCGAGTCTAATTCACGGGTAAACTCCTGCACATTGCATAACGCAGAGTGCAGCATCTGGTTGCCCAGGCAAGCTCACAAACTGGCTAATGAAGTAATGTCTGCCGCCAGTTGAACGGTAGTATCCAACTATGCGCTCGTAGATGGGTACTGATAAGTTAACTTGGCTGTTTGCTTTTACGATTTCGAAAGTTAACTTGTCTGTACCGTTTTCAGTCTCTATGAACTAGTATTCATGTTCTATCTAAGGCGACCATATGTCCACGATTACAAACGTTACGCGTTGTTATGAACATTTATTTGCTAATTGTAGCTATTGGCCTTTTGCTCAAACTATGGGTGAGTTATTACGCGCTCTCCCGCGAGCGAATGAACTATGACTCAAAGCTAAACAATATTATTTTTCTTTCTGCGGCGGTCATAGTCACGTTCTCTATACCGCAGTTTTTTTTATTGGCAGATGGCACGTTAGCAACGCCATTTAACCTTCCAAGGTATTTGATTCTAAGGTGGTATATTTTTCATGGGCTAGTGTGTATCACGCTTGGAGTCTATTTTATTCTCGTTGTTTTTTACCCTAGTGTGCTTGCGCAAAAACTCACCCGAATCGTCCTGAAATTGGTCGGTCTATCTATTGTTTTGATCGGTGCGCGCATCATTTTATTTAGTGATTTTGCGATTGATGCCAGCATGGTAACCAAGCAAAACATTGAGCTCGAACTGGGCAGAGGCAGTGGCGACGCCTTCTTTGTCTTCACTCGGGCTCTGGTTGCCGCCATTTTCATATACCTATTTTTCAGCTTTCTAAAAAAGTATAAAAGCGCCACAAACCATCAATCGCAGATTATTAATTTGTACGCTGTAATTGCGCTGTTTTGCTCTGTAATCGAATGTATCGCAATAGTATTCGTTGTTGATCCATTGTTGTTTGCAATAAAGGGAATCTTTTTTACCATCGTGATTTTTCTAGCATGCAGTGACCGGGAAATATATGACGCTCGTCCCGTAGCTCTAATCACGCTAGAAGCTCGAACTAGGCGCGAGATGCAGCGCATTTTTCACGATTATGCGAACAATAGGTTAACGCACAAAACCGCCATGCAGGATATCGAGAAAGCCATGGTGAACTATAAGCTTAATAAAGTCGGGGGTTTCCGAGATGCTAAAGGGTCACCACTGCCTGAAGTCGCAGAAAACATGGATGTGAAGCTGAGCACACTCTACGAGCTTATTAAGCGGTTAAATCTTCGCAGGCCCAAGGCTTAGGCGCTCTATGTGCATCTACCGCCCACACCTAAAGGAATCGCCTTGACGGTCCCGTTGCTGCACAAAATACCCTCTTCCTTTGGGACGAATTTCTCCAAGAGTTTTTAAGCCAAAGCGTTCTGCCTAAAAGCGGACAGTGACATTAGAGGGGGGA
>CAYGNS010000719.1:796-1531 GCA_964351295.1 uncultured Gammaproteobacteria bacterium | reverse complement strand
ACGTTATACCTGCGTTAATGCAGCGCATTCACAACGCCAAAATTACTAAGGAACCAAGCGTAGTGGTGTGGGGCACGGGCGACCCTCTGCGTGAGTTCTTATGTGTTGACGATCTCGCTGCTGCGAGCGTGTTTGTGATGCAGTTGGCCGAAGATCAATATCACAGGGCTGCGCCGAGCCCCAATGCGTTTTTAAATGTGGGCACGGGGCAAGATTGCAGCATAAAGGAGTTGGCTTATTTGTTGGCTGAAGTAATCGAATATCCTGGCGTCATTGAATTTGACACGACCAAGCCAGATGGAACTCCGCGCAAGCTATTGGATGTGTCGCGGCTAAACGCTTTGGGATGGCGCCCTCGAATTGCGCTAAAAGAGGGCTTGGCCGAAACGTATCGGTGGTTTGCATCGGCGGACAAGGGAGATTTGCGTAATTATCCGTCGGGGGAATCCTTTGAACATTAGACCCGTTATTTTATCTGGTGGTTCTGGTACGCGACTCTGGCCCTTGTCACGAGGCATGTATCCCAAACAGTTTCTGCCATTGGTGCACGATACCAAAAGCCTGCTACAGCAAACCCTGGAGCGCGTGGTTAACCGTGCAGACTGCGTTTCACCCATCGTGGTTTGTAATGAGGAGCATCGGTTTATCGTGGCTGAGCAATTGATGCAAATTGATCAGCAAGATGCGCTAATTGTATTACAGCCGGCGGGGCGGAATACCGCCCCCGCACTTGGT
>CAYGNS010000719.1:392-786 GCA_964351295.1 uncultured Gammaproteobacteria bacterium | reverse complement strand
GATCATGTGATGCAAGATTTAGTTGGTTTTAATGCTGCGGTGGATGTCGCTCGGGCTGCGGCCGCCGCTGGAAAGCTCGTAACTTTTGGTGTTCAACCGCTCACCGCAGAAACGGGTTATGGATACATTCAAGTTGGCGCCGCTAGTGAGTACGCTGGCGTTGCTAAGGTGGCAGCGTTTCATGAAAAGCCCGATCTAAGCACTGCGCAGCACTATTTAGAGTCTGGCGATTATCTATGGAATGGGGGTATCTTTATGTTTACTCCTGCCCATTATTTGCAAGAACTGTCCGAACATGCTGCCGAAGTGGCCGACGGATGCCGTGCTGCATTTACTAAAGTTGTGTTTGATCACGACTTTGTGCGCATCGATAGCGCGGCATTTAGCGCGCTAC
>CAYGNS010000719.1:0-382 GCA_964351295.1 uncultured Gammaproteobacteria bacterium | reverse complement strand
CCCCCCGCCCCATCGCGCCCTCCCAGCAAGCGCAGTTGATCATGCGGTGATCGAAAAAACTAAGAACGCGTGTGTTGTGCCACTCGACGTTGGTTGGAATGATGTGGGCTCTTGGTCTGCCTTGTGGGATGTGTCGCCTAAGGATGAACACGGGAATGTGAGTAAGGGTGATGTGCTTATTAGAGCTTCCACTAATTGCCACATCATTTCTGAAACTAAGGTAGTTGCGGCGCTGGGCTTAGAGGGGCTAGTGGTCGTTGAAACCGACGATGCTGTATTGGTTGCGAGTAAGGAGCATGTGCAAGATGTTAAGTTACTTGTTGAGAGTTTGAGTCAGCAAGATCGCAGTCAGGTGGGTCATCATCGCAAAGTCTATCGACCA
>CAYGNS010000718.1:0-1539 GCA_964351295.1 uncultured Gammaproteobacteria bacterium | reverse complement strand
CCATACCACCTTAACAGCATGCCGAACTCAGGTTTTGACGCGAAAACATTTTTAAGCTTGGTCTCGCAAGGGCCGGGCATTTATCAAATGTTCGACCAAGAGCAGAATTTGCTGTACGTGGGCAAAGCGAAGGACCTTAAAAAGCGCTTATCGAGCTATTTTCGTAAATCCGGCCTGCCACTTAAAACTCAGGCGATGATGGCGCGTGTGGCGGATATTCAAGTTACGGTTACGCACACCGAGAACGAGGCTCTGATTCTTGAATCAAACCTGATTAAAGATCACAAGCCGCATTACAACATTCTGTTGCGCGACAGCAAAAGCTACCCTTTTATACACATTGACGACTCGCACGACTTCCCTCGACTCGCCTTTTATCGAGGCGACCGAAGCCAGCCTGGCCGCTATTTTGGCCCTTATCCAGGGGTAACGGCCATTCGTGAGACGCTGGCGCTGCTGCAAAAAGTATTGCCCGTTAGGCAGTGCGACGATGTGTTTTTTAGCAATCGGTCGCGCCCCTGCTTGCAGTATCAAATAAAGCGCTGTTCAGCCCCCTGTGTTGACCTTATCTCGCGAGCAGATTACGCGCGAGATATCGATTTAGCAGGCCTATTTTTGCAAGGCAAAGACGAATCTCTTAGCCGTGTATTGCAAAAGAATATGGAAAAAGCGGCCAGAGCTTGGATTACGAGGCGGCCGCAGCTTGGCGGGATCGCATTAATGCCTTACGGCGCGTGCAGCAACACCAATCCATTACGGTTGGCTCTAGCGATATCGACATTATTACGCTGGCCAGTTTGCACGGCAAAGTGTGCGTGGAAGTAACGTTTATTCGCGGTGGCCGACACAGCGGCAGTAATGGGCATTTTCCGCATGTGCCACTGGAATTCAGCGAAAGCGAAATACTCAGCGCCTTTGTCGCGCAGTACTACCATCGACGGCCAGCGCCTAAGCAGATCGTGGTAGGCACAGCTTTGGCGGATCAAAAGCAGCTGCAAGCGTTTTTAAGCGAGCAGTCCAATTACAAAGTAACTATTGCTAGCAGTGTGCGCGGCGCGCGCAAAGACTGGTTGGCAATGGCGCAGTTGAATGTGGTTGAAAGGCTTAAACAACACTTGAGTAAAGCCGAGAACGTCCATAACCGTTTGTTGGCACTTAGCAAAGTATTTGAGCTAGAGCAAACCATCAAAAGAATCGAGTGCTTTGACATTAGCCACACGCAAGGCCAGCAAACGGTAGCAAGTTGTGTGGTATTTACCGACAAAGGTGTGAGCAAATCAGAATACCGCCGCTATAACATTACCGGCATTACGCCAGGGGATGACTACGCCGCGATGGAACAAGCCATTACGCGTCGTTACCAACGCAGGCTCAAAGAAGACGCCATTCTGCCCGACGTATTGCTCATTGATGGCGGCAAAGGACAACTTTCCTCAGCCGTGAAGATTCTTAAAGAATTGCAAGTAACGGGAGTATTGTTGGTAGGCGTGGCGAAAGGCGAGGGGCGTAAAGCGGGGCTCGAAACACTGTTTGTGGAAG
>CAYGNS010000717.1:0-1540 GCA_964351295.1 uncultured Gammaproteobacteria bacterium | reverse complement strand
GATTTTGCTGGCGCTGAAGCTCGAGCAGATATTAAGCAAACAAGAAATATTAGCCCTGTATCTCAATAAGATTTTTTTAGGTCATCGTGCTTATGGATTTGGGGCGGCCGCAGAAGTTTACTATAACAAACCGCTCGCCGAGCTCACTGTGGCGGAACACGCCATGCTAGCGGGTCTACCCAAGGCACCGTCCAACTATAACCCGCTGCGCAATCCAGTGAGAGCCGTGCAAAGGCGTAATTATGTATTGGGACGCATGAACGACGTGGGCGCAATTACCGATGAAGTGTACAACGAGGCACTTGCTGCACCGGTGACCGCACGCAAACACTCACGCCAAAGCGACTTAGCAGCGCCGCATATTGCCGAAATGGTGCGCGCCAAACTAATTGAAGACTTTGGTGAAGATGCATACTGGTCGGGTTTAAGTGTGTACACAACAATCCACTCACGCTTGCAAGCAAAAGCGCAAACCGTGCTGCGGAGCGGCCTACACGATTACGATCGACGTCATGGCTTCAGAGGCGCCGTGGCAAAGGTGCGCCTTGATCAGCTGAGCGTGGACTTGAGCAGTCCATCTGAAGCGTATGAAGCCGCCCTCAGCGAAATACCAGCGAGTGTCGAACAGGCTCCGGCATTAGTACTCGAGGCAGCTACGGCCACCGCGCAAATCTATGTTAAGGGAGTTGGGCTAAAAACGCTCGACTTAGAAGATATGCGCTGGGCACGCAAACACAAAACGGCGGACCTACTCGGTGACTGGATCACGGATGTAAAAACGGTCCTCAATCCTGGCGACGTGGTTTATGTCGCGCCGCGCACGCTGCGCGAAGCAGAGCAAGCCACTCTCGATAGGCTGCGCGCATCCCTCGACGCGGATCAGGCAGACATCCCGCAACTCGAGTTTGAGGCACAGCAATTTAAGTTATCGCAACTGCCCACGGTCAGTGGCGCTCTCATATCGATAGATCCCGCCACAGGGGCAATATTATCACTTGCCGGCGGGTATGACTTTTTTCTCAGTAAATACAACCGCGCCGTACAATCCGTTCGCCAACCTGGGTCTAATATAAAGCCGTTCATCTACTCAGCCGCATTAGACAAAGGCTTCACGCCCGCATCCTTAATCAGCGGCACTCCCATAGTACTCACCGATCCAGCGCATGGCACGGTATGGCGTCCCGAAAACTATTCAGGCAAATTTTACGGCCCCACCCGCATGCGCGAGGCGCTCAGTCAGTCGATGAACCTAGTATCGATTCGCTTACTGCGCGCTATAGGTATTCCTTTCTCGCGTGAATATTTAGAGCGTTTCGGCTTAGACATGAATCGCTTCAATGCCTCTTTAACAATGGCTTTAGGTTCAGGAGGCGTAACACCTTTAGAGCTGCTAGCGGCGTATGGCGTGTTGGCCAATGGCGGTTATCGAGTAGAACCCTATTTTATTGAGCGCATTGAAGATCGCGCCGGCAATGTACTTTTCACGGCCCCCAAAGCTGTGTTCTGTGATGAATGCTACGAACAATACCTGCGATTGCCA
>CAYGNS010000716.1:0-1544 GCA_964351295.1 uncultured Gammaproteobacteria bacterium | reverse complement strand
CCCCCTACTTTTTTGGTTTTATCGCTGGCTGCCTATACGGACCCAAGCTGGTTAGCTTGGTGGGTCATATCCGCGTATTTACCGCGATGGTGGCGCTGGCCTCCACCACCTCACTAGTGCACGGATTGGTCGCGGAACCGGTTGTCTGGTGGCTTCTGAGAATTACCACCGGGTTCAGCTTTGCAGTGTTATACGTGGTGATCGAAAGCTGGTTGAATGAGAGTGCAACCAAAGAGACGCGCGGCACTATATTCGCTGTTTACCTCGTAATCAATATGACCTTGATGACACTGGGACAGCTCATGTTGATGGTGTTTGATATTCGTGGCTTCGAACTGTTTGCAATTACCTCGATTCTGGTCTCTCTGGCAGCAATGCCCGTGGCGCTTAGTAAGGCTGAAGCGCCAAAGTTGTCACCTAGAATCAAAACCAACTTAAAAAAGATATACGGCATTTCGCCCGTAGGCTTTATTGGGTGTTTAAGTGCTGGGGCAGTTTCGGGGTCTTTCTGGGCTTTGGCACCCAAGTACGCGGCTAATTCTGGGTTTGATGTACCGGGCATTGCGCTCTTGATGAGCATCACACTGATGTCGGGTGCGGTATCACAAGTGCCGATCGGGATGGTATCGGATCGACTCGACCGCCGTGTGGTTATGGCGGTTGTTGCAGGTGTATCGCTCATTGCAAGCATTGCGCTATTTGCGTTCACTGCTGCATCCGCGACTCAACTCTATCTGTTCGCTGGCATTTGGGGAGCGTTTACATTTCCAATTTACGGACTAGCGACCGCGCATGCCAATGACTTTGCGCGACCAGACCAATTTGTGGAAGTGTCGAGTGGTCTATTACTAATTTATGCAATAGGGGCTATCTCGGGCCCAATCGTCGCGGCACAACTGATGACTAGCTTCAGTATGGCGTCGCTGTTTGCGTTTGTGGCGGCAGTACAGTTAGTGCTCATCGGCTTTATTATATTAAGGTCTCTCAAGCGCGATGCCGTGCCGCAAGAAGAGCATGTGCGCTATATTGACGCGCTTACTGCAGCTAACTCAGCATCCACTGCGCTGGATGAGAGCATCCAACGGGATTTAATCGAGTCTGAGGAAAGTGGCCATGCGCCTAAAACCGTACCGAGCGATGCACCTAAATCGGCCGCTAAATAGACGCATCAAGGCGTGCAATCGACTTAGCTTGCTTGAACCGAAGGTAATCACTTTGCAAAACTTATTTTGCAGTCCTTCGATCGGCCAAACGATTTGCAATGGCTTACATTAAGTTCGGCAAAAACATGACGATTGAGGGAACATAAGTAACAATCAGTAAGGCCAATAATAAAGCCAGAATAAACGGCCAGATTTCCCGCATAAAATCACTAACCCGTACTTGAGTCACGGAACACGTGGTGAACATCATCGACCCAAAGGGTGGCGTGATGCCACCAATCATGATGTTCACGATCATGATCATGCCAAAATGAATGGGATCAATCCCGAGTTCTACGATTACTGGTACGAGTAGGGGCGCGATAATAATCAGAGCAGCAC
>CAYGNS010000715.1:0-1546 GCA_964351295.1 uncultured Gammaproteobacteria bacterium | reverse complement strand
ACGTATACATCGCCTACCCAAAGAAGACCTTACAGTGGTCTACTATTGCCGCGAACTCGTTTAACAATAAGCGTGGCCGTTGGGTGAGCGCGGATACTGTAAACTACAATGGGCTTTGGGCTTTCTCTACAGCAAACCACGCGAGCAGTGACGCAGCGCTCGCTATCACTAACGCTCCAATGATCGTACTTAGCGAGATCACTATTGACTCAGAAGCCACGCTAGCACTATTGACCAGTGCCACAGACTCAACCACTTGACCCGTGAGGGCTGTTGAGGTCGTAATCCCCTGTTGCCATACCAGCGCGAACAAACTTCTAAAATCAACCAGGAGTAAGGCCATAAGCCCCCCAGCAATGGTTCCTAACAGATCGTAACGAAGCCGCGCAGTGTTGATCCGCTCAGTGTGAGCCGGCAAACGATTCATCACCATTTTAGTGAAGTTTGCATCGTTCAACTCGGGTGCACTTACCCGCGCCGTCGCAAAAAGCTGCTCGAGTTCAGCAAAGTCCATTGCGTCGCTATGTCGATCGTTTGTCTCGTTCATGAGTCACCACCTAATTAATCATTGTGTCGCTTAACAACTGTTTTCTGAAATTCATGTCGCTTTGAATCTTGCTATTATTTATGTTGTCGGCCTTCAGTGCTGCTATGCCACAGTTCATTCGCAGCATTAATTCTCTATAAAAAGTCATCTAGCACCAATCATATACTTGCAAGCACCGCTAGGAAGGCACTCACACGGCTTTTAACGTGCATCCCGCCAGTCCGCTAAGCCCGCCTGCAGCACTACACGACCGCGGTTAATATGCGTTTTTACGGTACCCAGCGGAATCGACATCGTGTCCGCTATTTCTTGCTGGGTATACTGCCTATGTAAAAACAAATGTAGCACAGAACGTCGTTCCGGTTCCAAGCCCGCCATTAACTGCGCCAATTTTTGATGCAGTCCACTGGGCGCTTGCTCCGGTTCGCTGTCGTTCAATTCAGCACTAAAAAAACTCTGTTCATTACTGCGATCAAAATTTTCATCCAGCTCAACCGTATCTAGTTGTTTTTTACGGACGTGCTCCAAAAAAGTATTGTACGCAATTCGGTAAAGCCAACTTGAAAACTGTGCCTGTTGTCGAAAATTATGCAGTTGCTTAAATGCTTTGATGAACGCCTCTTGCGCCAAATCGTCTGCGAGCGCCTCGTCAAAATTACACAGCTGGCGCAACGAATAACGTAATTTCGACTGATGGCGGTTAACCAGCTCGCCGAAAGCGCGTTGATCATTGCTTGTAACGGCAAGGTCAATGAGCGTGGCTTCGTCCAGTTTGTTCATCATCGGCTAATTTAGGTGCCGCCACGAGAACGTGGCAGCACGCTTACATTAACTTATGCTGAGCGCTTTTGATCCGTGTAGTAGTAGATTAAGCGCGCGACCCCAATAAATAACGGAATCAATCCTAGGGCGGACGCTTCTACTGCACCGATAATGGCGAACGCAAAACTGATACCAAGACCTACGGCCACCAAGCTCAACCCCGAGCGCAACGGATTG
>CAYGNS010000714.1:1082-1549 GCA_964351295.1 uncultured Gammaproteobacteria bacterium | reverse complement strand
GTTCACGCTGTAGCTTATAGCTCAATTTTTTCGCTTTGGGCGCGGGCGTGGTACTTACGGTTGGCATGATGGCTGCGCTGGGCTCAGCCTTTTTATTTTTTTGATTAGGGTTTAGATCCCTGCGCTGCTCTAACCAGTCGCTGTAACCGCCCACATATTCGTTCACCACGCCATTGCCTTCAAATGCTAATGTGCTGGTCACGATATTGTCCAAAAATGCACGGTCATGGCTGGCTAGTAACAACGTGCCCTCAAAGTCCATAAGTATTTGCTCTAGTAGCTCCAGCGTTTCGTAATCCAGATCGTTAGTGGGTTCGTCTAGCACCAGTACGTTAAACGGCTGCGTGAACAGTTTCGCCAACATCACCCGATTGCGTTCGCCGCCCGACAACTTAGCCGCCGCTGCGCGTGCTCGTGCAGGCCTAAATAAAAAGTCCTGAAGGTAGACCAGACGGTGATAGCGCAGA
>CAYGNS010000714.1:0-1072 GCA_964351295.1 uncultured Gammaproteobacteria bacterium | reverse complement strand
CCCTCGTAAAGAACAAGTCCTCCACGCACCCCCCCCTGAGACTGCCCAGCGCGTTGATCGTAATTTCGTTTTCGCCCGATACATTGTCTTGCACACTAAGGTCGTCGCGAATATCGCCGCGATATTGATCCAAATACGCAATTTGCAGATTAGTGCCGAGTTTTACTTTGCCCGAAGTTGGCGCCAGCTCACCCGTAAGCACTTTAATGAGTGTTGACTTGCCGCAGCCATTGGGGCCAATCAGGCCAATGCGGTCGCCCCGAATTACGCGTAAATCCAGCGATTCGATCACCGTGTTATCGTTAAAGGTTACATTCAAACCCTCGGCCTCAATCACTACTTTGCCCGATTGGCTGCCCTGATTGAGCGATAAGTTGGCGGTGCCTTGGCGTTCGCGTCGCTGGCGGCGTTCGTCGCGCATTTGCTTTAAGGCGCGTACGCGTCCTTCGTTGCGGGTGCGACGTGCCTGAATGCCTTTGCGAATCCATACTTCTTCTTCAGCTAGGCGTTTATCAAATTTGCGATTGTGGCGGTCTTCTTCCTCAAGCGCTTTGCGTTTTAGTTCCAGATAAGTTGCGTAGTTGCCTACATAATTGCTCACATAGCCGCGGTCAAGTTCAACAATGCGAGTGCATAGCGAGTCGATAAATGAGCGATCGTGCGACACAATAATAATCGCGCAATGCATACCTTTAAGCAGATTTTCGAGCCAAAGGATGGTGTCGATATCAAGATGGTTGGTGGGCTCGTCGAGCAATAAAATACTGGGGTCGCAGACCAAAGCCTGCGCCATGAGCACGCGGCGCTTTAGCCCGCCCGATAGATCGTCAAAACGCTGCTCTGGATTCAAATTAAACTTAGAGCACAGCATCTTAACGCGTTGATCCACTGGCCAGCCATCGAGGTCGGTCAACTGATTGATGAGTGTTTCGCTATTCGCAGGGTTGTCGTACAGCTCGGCCAGTACGGCACCTACGCGAGTATCGCCTCGCGCCACCATGCCCGCCACACTACAGGCTTTGTCGTGCGGTACTTCCTGCATCAAGCGGCTAACGACTGTGCCTTGTTGCAC
>CAYGNS010000713.1:0-1553 GCA_964351295.1 uncultured Gammaproteobacteria bacterium | reverse complement strand
AGTTACGACGGTACGCGTATTGGTCAAGGCAAAGACAATGTGCGCGACTATTTAAAGGAACACAAAGATACAGCGAAGGAGATTGAAGCGAAAATTCGTACAGCACTCGGTGTTGATACCGCCGCTAATGCAACAGCCGATGCCAAGAAGCGTGCCGAGCGAGTTGAAGAAAAGGCGCGTAAAGCCAAAGAAGCAAAAGAAGTGATTGCTGCAGTGGAAGCGGACCCACAAGACTCGATAGAGATCGAGGAGTCTGAAGAATAGGGCGTTTGCGTACGCAAATCATATGTCATTCCCGCGAAGGCGGGAAACCATGGTCTGGCACCGATGCGTCATCCCCGCGGAGATCGGAAACGTCATCCCCGCGGAGGCGGGGAACCAATTACCACGATAATGCGAAAATATGGATTCCCGCCTCGGTAACTGCTCCTGCGTTGCACTACTCGCTGCACCCCTGCAGCGATACGCGGGAATGACAGAGGTTGTTTGGGAATGACAGAGGTCGGCTTGGGACGTCAAACAAAAAGCAAAATCAGCAGTAAAGCATTATTGGATTAGTGTTTATGAAGATTATTCAAGCACCGCGCAAGGTACGCAAACAGTCAAACGCAAGCGAAACCAGCACTAGCCAACAAGAGTGTTTAGAGTTGGACATTACAGACTCTGTCGCTAACGAGTCGATGCTGTTCGTCACTACAAATGCAGAAGAGTGTGGCGTGCCGCAACCAACTTCGCGCGCAGCGCATCTAGGCGATAGACGCCCAGAAAACCTGGCGCACAACCAAAAGAGCACCCAGCAAACAAACATTATTCATAAAGCGGTCGATCTGCTAGCTCGCCGCGAACACAGTGTTTACGAGCTTAAGCAAAAGCTCAAGCTGCGGGATTATTCAGGTAGCGAGATCCGCGCCGCTCTCGAGCAACTGATAGGCGATGGGTTGGTCAGCGATGAACGCTTCACCGAAGCGTATGTGCGCCACCGTGCATTACGGGGCTTTGGACCCACTAAGATTGCGGCTGAATTAAATGGAAAAGGTGTTGATGAAGTTCTGATCGAGCAATATCTTGAACCGTCCTCACCGCATTGGTTAGATTTAGCGCGAGAAGCTTACGCTAAGAAATTTGGCAACTCGTCTCCAGCTGACTATGCTCAATGGACAAAACGCGCACGCTTTTTACAAGGTCGCGGATTTACCGCCAGTATCATTCAAAATGTGTGCCCCGCGATAGCTATCGATTAGGCAATCTGGTACAGAGGGTGGGCAGATTCCTCATCCTCTCTGTCATCCCCGCCCTCTCGTTCGTCATCCCCGCCAAGATCGGAAACGTCATTCCTGCGAAGTTCGGAAACGTCATCCCCGCGAAGGCGCACTGACCCATTTCATACCTCGATGCGAATCCATGGATTCCCACCTCGGCAACTGCTCCTGCGTTGCACTACTCGCTGCATCCCTGCAGCGATACGTGGGAATGACGGGTGTTAGTGAGAATGACGGGTGTTAGTGGGTATGACTGATTGTTGCCAGATGATCTTGAGACCATTAGTTAGAAGC
>CAYGNS010000712.1:0-1567 GCA_964351295.1 uncultured Gammaproteobacteria bacterium | reverse complement strand
TTCTGCTCTACGATCGCTTTAGCGCTAAAACGCATGCATTGTGAGTTTTTGTGGGCGGTTGTATCTTTTTAATCCCCACGTGCGTAGTCGTGATTTGGTCGGGATGGCATTTTATGCTGGCGTCTTACCAATTGGGCGTGCAACCTGCAACGCTTGGCGAATTCTTTTCGATGTTGGTCGGCCAAGGCATTGGCGAGCAGTCGCAAGACCCTGGTGGATTGCTAAATCGGTGGATCATCAAGGGCGTTATACCTTTGTCGTTTGCCCTACTCCTGCTCAGCTCCTTAAGCTTTATGCTAGAACGCTGGGAAGCTTATCGCGCTGCCAGCAAACCTAATGGCGAGGCTCAGCGATGATTGGTATTAGCATTTTTGCCGTGGCGCTGGCGCTCTTGTTGTTGGGCTTTCCCGTGGCGTTTACGTTTGCGGGTATCGGCATTGCCTTTGTTATATTGTTTGCCGACCCCAGCCAGCTCGATCAGGTGGCTTACCGTGTGTACGCCAATATGGGCGATGCCGGCGAAGGCATTGTGCTCATGGCTGTACCTTTGTTTATTTTTATGGGTCTGATACTGCAGCGCACCAAGTTAGCCGAGCAGTTGCTAGAGTCGATGGGGCAGTTATTTGGGTCGGTGCGCGGCGGACTCGCCATTTCGACCATCTTAGTGGGTGCTTTGCTGGCCGCCTCAACTGGTGTAGTGGGTGCAAGCGTTGTCGCGATGGGTCTAATCTCTTTACCTGTAATGTTGCGTAATGGTTACGATAAGTCACTTGCCACTGGCACCATTAGCGGCGCTGGCACGCTCGGGCAATTAATTCCGCCTTCCATTGTTTTAATCATTTTAGGCGATGTGCTCAGCGTACCCGTGGGCGATCTATTTCGTGCAGCGCTACTACCAGGACTAGTGCTGATTGGTGCATATATTGCGTATGTGCTGGTGTATGCGCTGCTTAACCCTACCGCTGCCCCTCGGGTTGAACGCGACCCTACGCTGTCGCAGGGCCGCCTTATTGCGCAAGCGCTTGTCGCCGTGGTTCCGCCTCTATTATTAATTTTGGTGGTCCTTGGTTCAATTTTTAATGGCATTGCGACCCCTACCGAATCGTCGGCGCTCGGTTGTGTCGGCGCGGTAGCGCTGGCTGTTGCGTATCGTAAGTTTTCGTTCGCGATGTTGTGGGACAGTGCGATCGAGACCGTCAAGATCACGGCGATGGTTTTTGCCGTGTTGTTGGGTGCGTCCATTTTTTCGATGGGCTTTTCCTATACTGGCGGTGAAGAGCAAGTTGAGTCTCTGCTGCTTAGCATTCCGGGCGACAAATGGGGCTTTTTGATTACCATAATGCTTGTAATCACCGTGCTCGGTTTTTTCTTAGATTACATCGAGATATCGTATATCGTGCTGCCACTTGTGTTTTTGGCTGTGCAAGCCTTGGGCATTAATCACATTTGGTTTGCCATTCTGGTTGCGATGAATCTGCAAACCTCGTTTTTGACGCCCCCATTTGGCTTTGCCTTGTTTTATTTAAAAGGCGTGGTTCCTGAAGGCATCACGACGATGCATATTTAC
>CAYGNS010000711.1:0-1567 GCA_964351295.1 uncultured Gammaproteobacteria bacterium | reverse complement strand
CACCAATGACGCGGTTGCTTCCATGGAAAAAGCCACAGAACAAGTGGTCGCCGGTACCAAAGTGGCCGACACCGCGGGTGCTGCTCTAAATGAAATCGAGGCTGTATCACAAAGACTCTCCCAGCTCGTAGCCAAGATTTCGGCTGGTTCAAGCGAGCAAGCGGTGCTAGTAACTGAAGTGTCTAGCGAAGTATCCAAAGTGAGCCAAACGTCTTCTGAAACTTCGGTTAAAGCGGAGGAAGCCGCTAGCTCCATCGCTAAACTGTTAGAGTTGTCACGTGAGTTAGAGACTTCGGTTTCGCGGTTTAAGTTGCCAGCCAGCAATGCCTAGAATCGAACTATTTTTGCAAGAATTAACGAATCATTACTGTTAACGCGTCAATGCCTAATCATCCTAGTATCGATCTCGAAACCTTTAGATGGGTTAAAGGAGAAATAGACGTAACGCTGCAGCGTGCCGAAGAGCAAGTGCAGCAGTACGTTCGATCAGATGCGAAAGTTGATCTGTACAATTTAGTTAACCACTTACATCAAGTGGTGGGCTCGTTGCAGATGTTGGAACTCAAGTCTTTGTCGACCTTGTTGCTCGAGAGCGAGGCGTTAGTTGAAGACTTCATTCAGCAGAGCAGCTCCATTCGCAAAGCGTCTTTTGTGGTGCTCATCGATAGTACGCTCAGTGTGCTGCGAGCTAATTTAGAGCGCATTGAGTCGGGTCAAGTAGAGCGTGCAATCGAGATCGTTGAATTAGTGAACCAGGTGCGCGCCGTGCGCGGCAAGGACGATATTGAAATTTCGTCTTTGTTTTCACCGAATATAGAAGTATTTCCGCCGGTGAATGCGGAACGAGCTTTACGTGACAAAGTCTATATCCAGCGCGCGGGAGTTCTGCGCGGTCATTACCAGGTCGCGCTATTAGACTTCTTGAAAGATAAGCCGCAGGTCGGTGCTGAAAAAATGCGTGCCGTATTCGACAAAGTATTGGAAATGAGCGCGTTTGGAACGGTGGCACGCCTGTGGTGGGTGGCGACGGCCTATGCTGATTTTTTACGCCTGAATGAAATAAGCAATCGGGCGGTACATACGCGTATTTTGCGACAGATAGACGACTTACTGCGCTCGCTTGCGCAAGTGGGTGAATCGGCGTTGGTCAGTGACGCCGCCGACGAACTTGTTAAAATTATGCTCTTTTATGTGGTGGCGGGTGAACAGCGCTCACCGCAGATGACCGAAATAGTCGCCGCCTTTAGATTGCAGGACTACTTTGTGGAAAGTTCGGCAGGCGCTTCAGAACAGCAGATTAATGAGTTAATTAAGGGGCTGTTAGCGATGTCGCCCAATGCGCGCGGTTTGGTGTCTAAAACGCGCGACTTGGTGACTGACTATTTTGAGTCCGAGTCCCCTTCAGACGAACATTTGATTGCTCTCATTAATGAGTTGGAGGCACTTGAGCACTATGCACAAGAGCACGCAGTGGAGTTTTTGGCGGCGTTATGTCGGCAGTCGACTGAGCTGGTAAAAGGTATCCGCTCGGGTGAAGTAATCGCTAATGACGAAACAGGTTTTCATC
>CAYGNS010000710.1:0-1569 GCA_964351295.1 uncultured Gammaproteobacteria bacterium | reverse complement strand
CGCGATGTATCGAAGGCTTGGAGCATTGCGACGGCACGCGTTATCAGCGCACGTTTGAATATGCCCACGGAGACAAAAATGCGCACGGTGCTTTTAGTATTGTAGCGAGAGCCGACGCTGCGCGCTTTGACGTTAAAATTCAGCTCGATCACATTGAAGCTTTGTACCCGGTAGTGCAGCGGATTAAGGCATTGTTTGATGTAGATGCCCCGATTGCTCTAATAGATGTTCACCTGCAGGCTGTGTTGGGTACGTATCTGCCCGTCAATCCTGGATTGCGTGTGCCGGGTATTTGGAGTCTATTCGAGGCAGGAGTTCGAGCCATATTAGGACAACAGGTGAGCGTACTGGCAGCGCAAAAATTAGTAACGCAGCTCGTGCATCAATTGGGCGAGCCGATGGCTAATGGTGAACCCCATTTACGCTATTTTTTTCCCACCCCAGAACGCGTACTGGCCAGCGATTTACATTTTTTGTCGATGCCGGGCAGTCGCAAGCAGACGCTGCATCGACTGAGTGAGCATTTACTGACCTGCGTAGACCCCGCCAATGTGGATGAGTGGTTGACGTTGAAGGGGATTGGGCCATGGACCGTTAATTACGTAAAACTGCGTGCGCTTAAGCACCCTGATGTTTGGCTTGCGGGCGACGCGGGTATCAATAATGCGCTAAAGCGCCTAGCCCACGAGGATGAAGTTGCCCTTGACCCCTCACAACTAAAGCCTTGGCGTAGCTATGCAACGCTGCAGTTGTGGAATCAACTCTAGGCTCAAACAGGTTAGAGACCGATCAATTATCGTATTAATAGAGACGCACTATGAATAGAGAACGTGGACATTCCGAGCAACCCGACTATGTGGAATATCTTGATACACCGATTGGAGTAATAGCTATAAAAGCTAATGCACACGGCTTAAGCGCTGTACAGTTTGTTGGTGCGGGGGGCTTAGCTAATCCAAGCGCTGTTACCACTTCGGCAAGCGCTCAATTAGACGAGTATTTTCAGGGTGAGCGAGTGCGCTTTGACTTGCCACTCGCGCCTCAGGGAACTCCATTTCAGCAACAAGTATGGCAAGCGTTGTTAGAGGTTCCTGCCGGGCATACGTCCAGCTATGCCGACATCGCTCTGGCCGTTGCGCGCCCCACCGCTGTGCGCGCGGTAGGGTCCGCCAATGGGCGCAACCCCATCGCCATCATCATACCTTGCCATCGAATTATTGGCAGTAACGGGCAGCTAACTGGCTACGCTTATGGCTTAGACATCAAAGCCTGGTTGCTACGCCATGAAGGAGCCATGCCTAGTTAGAGGGTTCTTACAAGTTAGGCGAGTTGCTTAGGTATCTCGAGCTTTACCCGTTCGATTAATTCGGCCCAATCACCAGACGTTGCTTGCCGTAAAATTTTAGTGTTGGGGTACCAAGTGCTCTGCTCATCCTCCATCCATCGCCAATCCGCATGGGGCGACAATAAGACGATGCTCTTTTTATTGAGTGCGCCGGCTAAGTGCACCACCGATGTGCATACTGAGATTACTAAATCCAGTTGCTCAATGAGCGCGCCCGTATGCGC
>CAYGNS010000709.1:0-1569 GCA_964351295.1 uncultured Gammaproteobacteria bacterium | reverse complement strand
AAACACTGTGCTGACATCATTTCAGGAACTACGCGTATGGCTATCGAGCCAGATTCTAGGTCAAACAAAGCTCGTAGACCGCTTATTAATTGCACTCTTAGCCGACGGTCATCTGTTGGTAGAGGGCGCACCAGGACTAGCTAAAACCAAAGCGATTAAAAGTCTTTCAGAAGGCCTTCAAGGCAGCTTTCAACGCATACAATTCACCCCTGACTTACTGCCTTCCGACATTACCGGCACCGAAATATTCCGACCCGAAACGGGCGAATTCACATTTCAAGAAGGGCCTATTTTCAACAACTTAGTGCTCGCAGACGAAATCAATCGTGCGCCAGCCAAAGTGCAATCGGCGTTGCTTGAAGGGATGTCAGAACGCCAAGTATCGGTAGGCCGCAACACGATGGCCTTGCCGCGCTTATTTTTGGTTATGGCTACGCAAAATCCCATCGAACAAGAAGGTACGTACCCACTGCCTGAAGCACAACTAGACCGCTTTTTAATGCATGTAAAAATCGACTACCCAGACAGCAGTGCTGAGCGGGACATTCTGGCATTGGCGCGCGGTGAAGCCCTCGCACAAAGCACGCCTAAACCGCCCAGCACCCTCGCGCAAGAACAATTATTTGCGGCGCGCACAGCGGTCATGAATCTGTATATGGCCGAGACCGTGGATGAGTACCTCGTGCAGCTAGTGCTCGCCACGCGCACACCGCAACATTACGGCGACGATCTGGCCGCTTGGCTAGAATATGGGGCCAGCCCGCGAGCCACTATCGCGTTAGACCGTTGCGCCCGCGCCCATGCATGGTTGCACGGCCGTGACTATGTTTCGCCAGACGATCTGCACGCTATCGCGCATGACTGTTTGCGGCATCGCCTTATTTTAAGCTACGAGGCTGAAGCCGATGGCATAACCACCGATAAAGTAATCGATACACTTTTAGCGCGCGTACCCGTGGCGTAAGCCGCGCATTAAACTCGCACAACAATTTAGCCGCCATGCCGAATTCCACCCCCATCGCCTTGGAGCAACTACAACAAGCTGGCATCGTAACCGAGCTATCGAGCCTGTTGAACGCACGCCACTGGGCAAGTCGTCTCACCCTGTTTGGGCGTCACCTTGCGCGTAATCAGTTGTTAGGCAATGTTCGCTCAAATTTTCGCGGGCGAGGAATGGAATTCGAAGAAGTCCGCCGCTATCAACCAGGCGACGACATTCGCAATATCGACTGGAAAGTAACCGCGCGCGCCGACGGCACGTACACCAAGCTCTTTAGGGAAGAACGCGAACGCCCTTGTCATTTAGTCGTGGATCAGCGCGCCAATATGTTTTTTGGCTCAAACGGCTTATTCAAATCAGTGCTCGCAGCGCACGTCGCTAGCGGTATTGCATGGGCCGCGCTAGCTGGCGGTGATCGCGTTGGTGGACAAGTGTTATCGAATCAGGGTCATACCGACTCTCGGGGCAAACGCAGCAAACAAGCGGTACTACGTTTTTTGCATGCTCTACAGGATGCCAATCAAGCGCTAGTGCAACCCAACGTTAGCAACGACACCGAACCTTTAACG
>CAYGNS010000708.1:0-1572 GCA_964351295.1 uncultured Gammaproteobacteria bacterium | reverse complement strand
CGATCAGTTTTTTAAAATGGTCCGCAAGAGCGTGGTTCGCAACGGCTTTTGTCGGGCAATGGATATTCGCGTATTACATTGCCACGTTCTTTCTGCCAATTTTGCATACCAAGGGTTTTGCCGGGCTTGGCGAAACACATCTTCCACACGGTTACGTCAGTGGAGACCTAATAGGAAACCTCGCTATTGCGTCACATCTGGTCATTGCGAGCATTATTATGGCGGGTGGAACAGTGCAACTGATTCCTTGGGTTAGAAACCATTATCCGACCTTTCATCGCTATCTTGGCCGTACCTATGTGAGCCTAGCGGTTATGGCTAGCTTGGCAGGTCTCTATTTAGTTTGGACGCGGGGCGTAATTGGGGGAATGGTGGCGCATGTGGGCGTGAGTCTAGATGCGATTTTGATCATTGCGTTCGCGATCATAGCCATGCGTTATGCAATGCTTAAAAACTTTAACCTACATCGTCGGTGGGCTTTACGTCTATTTATGGTGGTAAGTGCCGTTTGGTTTTATCGTATAGGTTTAATGGGATGGCTGGGTCTATCGGGTGGCGTGGGTATGAGTATGGAGACTTTTACGGGACCCTTTCTAACATTTCTGCAGTTTGGGCAAATGTTCGTACCGTTGCTCTTTTTAGAGATGTATTTTCGGGCCAGCGCTAGTGGCAAGGCTGCGTTTCAGTATGTCGCGGGCATACTCATTTTGTTTGCTGCAGCCTTCACCGCATTTGGAACCGGTATTGCGACGGTAGGCATGTGGTTTGCCCGTTAGCATTTGGGGCAAGAAATGTTCTCTGCGTCACTTTCGCACCGCTCTCCCTCATTTTGTCAAACCCATAATCTGTTCCAGCGCCGAATCAACATGCGCTTGCCCAGTGGAACTAGTGGTTTGTGGGTGTATCGAGCCTGGTTCCGCACCATATCCACCGAGTGCTAAATCGGCAGCGGTGGGTACATAGCCAAGTGAGCCATTGCTGTAGCCAATAAAAAACGTATGCTTGATCGGGCTACGTGCCTTGAGCTGCTCGCCAAAGTTGTTGAAATATTCTCCTGGAAAAGTAGCGAGGGCGATGTTTTGCGTAAATGTGATGGCAGAAACTTCTGTTGCGGGCTCGCTGAATAGTTGCTTCGAAAAACCCAACTGGCTCTGATCGGTGTAATCGTTAATGGATTGCAGCGCACGTGCACCTGCATTAGCGAGTCTGGCTCCCAGTTCAGCCGACTTTTCAAGCGCCAACGCAAGCGGTTGCGTGCCCGAATGATAGGGGTTTACATCGCCTGCGGCGCCAAGCAGAAACAAGACCTCGCCCCCCACGCTAGACTTAAATTCAGCGGCCATGTCACCGGGGTAATCCGCCGACACCACCACATTGTGTAGATCCATCGTTATCGTGGGGTGCGCGCTGTAGTTAACGATGCTTACAAACGGTTCACCGAGTCGGTCCTTGAAATGAATAACGCCTAAGTGGGTGTCAACTGCACGATTTTTTCGTTGTTGCGGGTTTTGCCAAAGCATTTCTACAGAGGATTCTTGCAGAACTCTGCGGTTGTAAGCTTCGTCAACCGAG
>CAYGNS010000707.1:0-1572 GCA_964351295.1 uncultured Gammaproteobacteria bacterium | reverse complement strand
CGAACACGGAGGGGCCGCGCAATACTTACAAATCAAAATGCGATTCAGCTTGAATAACGGTGAGTTGATTGAAAGCAAGCCATGCGATTGGCACCAGAATGACTATCAACAGCATATAGCGCACGGGCACTTTGTTTTGATAATACCGAACCACGGGCAAATAGAGCGTAGCGAACAACACCACTTGAAACAACATTTTACGGCGTCCAGTCATCGTGATAGCGGCTAGCAATAAAACAATGGCGGCGATGCTAAGCACCGTGGTGACCGTCGAATAGCGCGATACAACTAAGATAATCAGCAGGCAAATTCCTGCCCCCATGTGCCAGCCGGCTATTTCGGAACTGCGCATTATCCCAGAATAGGCCCGTAAAACCGTGCCCTGATCGTAAATAATTAATCCGCCCCCGACCTCGCGCAGTAAGTCACTGTCATTGCCATTAAACGCAAGCAGCACCGTCGCACACACAACCAAACTCATCATCGTAAACCAGATCAGTAATCGGCGCGTGTCCTGAAAGGAATTAAAACTATGATACGCAACCGCAATCGCGAAAAACGGTGCAAGATAAAAAATCAAACCAAGAGTCGAAAGTATCGGCGAACCGAAGCGAAAAAATGAATGCAGAAACTGCAGTAAAATTAACCCAAAGTAGAGCACTAAGGGCACGAGCACATCCGACGACCATCGCCGAAATGGCTCACTCAATGGCTTAGAACGGAGCAACCACTGCCGAAATACCGCCATAACAAAGACTGAAACAACTAATACAGACATCGCCACCGGCTCCCCCGCGACGAGCTTACGAGCTGGATCTTGTAAAAAGCCAATCATCACAACAGCGCCCGCGAGTGCTTGATCTCGCGTTAATACGAGCACACAAGCAACCGCAATCAAAATAAAAAAAAGTTCAATCAAGAGCTATGGTCTCGTCTAAAATTCTGGGGCTTACGCTATTCTATCCGCGTACTGTGCTAAAAATTCGGTACACACTTAGGATGAACGCTCTAGTGCGCGGTATTCTAACATTTTCGCCACCGACTCAATACGTACAATTTCCTGGAACTAATTACTGTGACTCAGCCAAAACCACGACTAAAGCAGCGCGATTACCGTCTGGCTTATGTCGTCACACACCCCATCCAATATCAATCGCCTATGCTGCGCTTACTCAGCGCTGCACCGGAAGTAGACCTAGAAGTGTTTTTTTTGAGTGACTTTTCGCTTAAGACCCATATTGATGCGGAGTTTGGAGTGCAGGTTGAATGGGGCGTGCCTTTAACGCAAGGCTTTACTTCACACTTTGTTAAATCCACGTTTAAACAAACAGGCGTCGCATTTTTTAATCCATGGGTCTCGTTACCCGATCTATTGCGCAAACTCAATGCCAAACAGTGGGATGCTATTTGGGTAAACGGCTACGCCAATATGGGTCTACTCACCGCGCTACTTTTTGCACGATTTAGTCATACCCCAATGCTCATTCGCGACGACAGCACTCCCGTTATAAAGCGGCCTCGTAGGAACCCCCGGTTGAGCCACCTGTGGCTCGTTCGCGATGCGCCGGGCCT
>CAYGNS010000706.1:0-1582 GCA_964351295.1 uncultured Gammaproteobacteria bacterium | reverse complement strand
CCACAAAACGACTACACCATTCGTATTACCGTGCCTGAGTTCACCTGCCACTGCCCTCTGACGGGCCAGCCTGACTTTGCCGATTTTGTAATCGAGTATGTGCCGGATCTAGCCTGCGTTGAACTGAAAAGCTTGAAGATGTATTTCTGGTCTTTTCGCGACGAGGGAGGCTTTCACGAAAAACTCAGCAATGAGATTTTGGGGGCGCTCGTAAAGGCTACCCAACCTCGCTTTATGCGACTAACCGCCAACTGGAATGTGCGCGGCGGTATCTACACAACCGTGGTGGTTGAACACCGATCTAGCAGTTGGCAACCACCTATTCGTGTCGAACTGCCCTAATCCTTGATTATAACTTCCAATCCTAACCCTGAATAAATTTCTGGTATCGGTGCTCGCCGCGGCATTGGGATCGACCCACTAAAATGTGTACACAACCTCAACCATAATGCTCTCGCACGCGCAAATTCAGCAATTTAAAATCGACGGCTATCTATTGCTACGCGAGCAAATAGGCAAGGAACTTCTATCCTCCTTGCGCGAACGCGTGAACGAGCACCTCGCGCAACGCATCGCCCCATTCGAGCTCGAGACTGATGTTCACTATCCTGGCTCACCGGATTCCAGAGAGGCGCTCGGCGGTGATACCATTCGGCGCCTCAAACAGGCATACCATCGTAGCCCGCTGTTTGCAGAAGTGGCGCGGCTCCCTGTTGTGGTACAGGCCGTGCAGCAAATTTTAGAGGCGAGCCACGTACTGTTAAATCCTAACCACCACAACTGTATTATGACGAAACAACCACAGTTTAGCTCTGAAACGCTGTGGCATCGCGATACCCGCTATTGGCAGTTCAATAACAAGTACCTGATCAATAGTTGGTTGGCCATTGGCAATGAAATGAGTGAAAACGGCGCAATGAAAATACTACCGGGCTCGCACCGTTGGGAGGTGGCTGATGATGCGCTAGACGCAGCGCAGTTTTTGCTGGTAGACCATCCAGACAATATCGCCCGCTTGGCGACCGCTCGCACGGTTGAAATGCGCGCAGGTGATCTACTGCTCTTTAGCGCGCATTGCTTTCATGCCGCTGGACGCAATACCACAGCACAAAGCAAGTTTTCGCTGGTGTACACCTACCACAGCGAAAATACTGTGCCGCTCCCCAACACAGCGTCAGCAGCAACCCCTGAAATACTCTTGATTTAAGTTACTCCCTTACATTCAAAGATTAGGGAAAACATCTCAAAAGAATTAACGCTCTTTATTAAAGGTTTCTCATCTATCGTCAACGAGCCTTTGCAATTAAAGACCGAGCTGTGCTTTGCGGTAGCGCGCTAACACAGGCGCCGTTAAGCTGCTTACATACACATACTCATCGGTCTCCCAAGCACCGGTGGTTGCCGCATATCCCCCTTTAGGGTCTTGAAAGCTAGCAAGAATGGTACCTTGTGCATCAATAGTCAGCACGTGCCCGTAGGCTTGCACGTTAGGGCGGACAGCTTCAGGAAGACGCTGCACAACTTTACGCAAAAACGGGTAACCCGCCAGAGCATCAAGCGCTTGCGAGCGCGGCGAGGTCAA
>CAYGNS010000705.1:319-1583 GCA_964351295.1 uncultured Gammaproteobacteria bacterium | reverse complement strand
AAATATAGTCGTTACATGCAGCAGGTTGCGAGCGTCGACCCAGAGCTTGTTGACGAGCTAGCAAAGCATGGCGCACGGTTTACGCACCATAGCTCGATTGCGCCTACGGGCACCATCTCATTGTCGATGGCGAACAACGCCAGTAACGGTATTGAGCCCAGTTTTGCGCATCACTATTCCCGCAATGTTATTCGCGAGGGACGCAAATCAAAAGAAAAAGTAGACGTGTTTTCTTATGAGTTATTAGCTTATCGAGAGGTGGTGAACGCGAACGCGATGCCTTATTCAGAGTTGCCCGAAGAGCAGTTGCCGGCCAATTTTGTTACGTCGGACACGATTAAGCCAAAGCAACACGTGGACATACAGGCAGCGGCGCAGAAGTGGGTTGATTCGAGTATTTCTAAAACGGCGAACGTGCCAACCGACTATCCCTACGAAGACTTCAAAGACATCTATATGTATGCCTATGAGAAGGGTTTGAAGGGATGCACGACGTTTCGCTTCAATCCTCAAGCATTTCAAGGCGTGTTAGTAAAAGAAAATGATCTTGAGAACACCGTATATCAGTTCACCTTAGATGATGGGTCAACGATTGAGCTGAAAGGGAATGAGGAAGTTGAATACGATGGCGAAATTCATACCGCGGCCAATCTATTTGACGCGCTCAAGGAAGGCTATTACGGTAAGTTTTAGACTCGCGCCGAGCGATGGTGTGTACGAGAAGAATAATAATGATTTAAAGAGGTCGCAGGGCGGCCGCTGAGGAAGCAAAATGGTTAAAAAAATCCAAGGCAAGATCACAGCCTATGCGGTGCAGTCCGCAGAAGATCAAGCACGTCTGGCGACGGCTAAGGAAAGCGAGGCGGAACTGAAAAAGGCCGAAGTTGTACGGATGCACGAATCGGTGCAGCGCCCCGATATGCTGGTGGGATCGACTTATAAAGTTAAAACGCCGGTGACCGAGCATGCCATGTACATCACGATCAATGACATTATTTTGAATGAGGGTACGGAGCACGAAGCACGGCGGCCATTTGAGGTGTTCATTAATTCTAAGAATATGGATAATTTTCAATGGGTTGTGGCGTTGACGCGATTGATCTCGGCGGTGTTTCGTAAAGGGGGCGACACGACGTTTATGGTTGAGGAGCTCAAGGCGGTGTTTGATCCCAAAGGGGGCTATTTCAAGCCTGGTGGAGTGTTTATGCCGTCGATTGTTGCTGAAATTGGGCATGCGATCGAAAAGCACATGCAGATGATCGGC
>CAYGNS010000705.1:0-309 GCA_964351295.1 uncultured Gammaproteobacteria bacterium | reverse complement strand
CGGCATGATCAAGTTGGATAAACTCGACGATCACCAAAAAGCGTTTTTGGCTAAAAAGCGTGAAGAAATAGACGCAGCACAAGGCCAAGCCAGTAGCAATAAAGTAGCGGCAGGTGCATTCCCTGAATCGTCGTCGGTCTGCGCCAAATGCTCGACCAAGGCCGTCGTGCTAATGGACGGATGCATGACCTGCTTAAGCTGCGGCGACAGCAAGTGCGGCTAATCGCCACTATTTATACACCCACCGAAAAAGATAGACACCCATCGTTAACGGGCGCTAACCGCACGTAATTGGGTAGTCTAGTGGCG
>CAYGNS010000704.1:0-1585 GCA_964351295.1 uncultured Gammaproteobacteria bacterium | reverse complement strand
CACTAAATGAGTAAACACCGCTAGTTGTTTGGCATCAACTGAATAGTCGTACTGAATTCCTACCGGAATGGTTTCGGTTAAAAATTCTGAACCGGGCGTGGGGCTCTCTTGTAACTGAGTCAAGTCACCCACTGACCAATCACCATCTAATCCAAAAGTACTACTCAGCGTCTCGCTGTGTTCGGTCGTGATGGCCGATTGCCAGCCAACGCCATGTTGTGAATTTTGTTCTAATGGCGCACCCGGTAAAAAATGCAAGCGAAAATCCATATCGGCGTCGCGCGCATAGAGCGTAAATTGCAGGCTTTGTTGTTCGTTCAATTGCCTGTGCCAACGCCCCCATAAGCGCGCGGAATATGTTTCTCTAAAGGCTTCGGGATTAAGGTTTTGCCGCGCTAATTCCTTATTTAAGTACGCCCCGTCACCTTCAATAAAACCCGCCGTTTCTTGATTAAGGTCCGTGAGGGTGAGACCGGCGTTAAAGCCTTGCTCGGCATCACCTCGTGCATGACGCCAGCTCAATTTGGCTTGCTCAAAACCCGCATCGTCACGATAGCCACCGTCGTGCGTTAAACTCAACGACAGTCGGTTGCTGGTTTCAGTTGTTAGATTTTGCGCTGCTTGCAAACGCACATAGCTATTGGCGCCGGCTTCCAAAGACACATAGGCGGGACCTTGCGTAGCCACGTTGACGTTGACCATACCCGTTAAGGCATTAGATCCATAAAAGGCCGTGCCTGGGCCGCGCGTGACCTCAATCGATTCGGCGTTTTCAAAATGCGTATCAAACAGCTCGTTCACATTGCAAAACGCGGGGCCACGCACCGGAATTGCGTCTTCCAACACCAGCACACTGCCGCAAGCGCCCGCGCCCGACTGCACGGGCGAGCGGATGCCTGGTAAGGATTCTTGTCCATTCCCCCGCTGGGTAGTAACCCCTGGCACCCGAGCGAGCACCTGCTGCATATGCACCGCACTAATTTCTTGTAGCTCTTGCGCGTTCACCTGAGTGATATTGAGCGGCACCTCTTGGGCCGCTTGCGCCGTGCGCGTCGCCGTCACAATCAGCGTTTCGATGGGTGGCTGTGTCTGCGCGTGTGCGTTAAAGCTGAGTACAGCAGGCAGCGCGATCATTGCGGTTAGAAATTTTAAGGTTACAGACATAAGCACCCAGGCGGCTATATTCAAGATTACAGTTTACAAAAACCCAACACCATGCGTAACAAGGATGCCCCACCAAAAGTACAGCCTTCCCTTACGGCTAGGCCTAAGGTTAGACAAATGTACTGGTGCAAATTTCCCTTAGATGCGCAATTGCCGGAATTTTGGAAGACGCGGCCCGTGGTTATCGTTTCTCACAATAACAGTCTCTATGGTGCTGTCACTGTTATTGCCTGTTCGACTAAGGAACAAAAATTCAACAGATGGGCTTACGAGCTAAGCAACACAATTGATGGGCAAAGAGCTTGGGCAATATGCGATAAACCAACGACAGTGGCAGTGAGTAGATCAACTCGGGACAAACATGGGATTAATCGCGTCACTAATGATGATTTCGATAAGATGCTTCACCTAATGCTTACAT
>CAYGNS010000703.1:0-1586 GCA_964351295.1 uncultured Gammaproteobacteria bacterium | reverse complement strand
TTGCCCAGATTACTCCCGGAGAGAATCAAACTAGAGTGCAAGTGATTCTTGAGGATGTGTCCTTTAACGGCTGGGTAAGTTGGATCTCAGTTTTAGAGCAGCAGTTTGATGTGAGCGTGGAGAGCGCGACGGTAGAACGGCAGAGCACACCTGACACCGCGCAAATTCGCATGGAGTTTGCGCGCGAGTAAGCTATCTTGCTGAAGGGTCCGTTTAGTTTAAAAGCGACCACGAGCAATAATCTATAGACAAAAAAAAGCCGACGTCGTTTTTAACGTCGGCTAACCATTGTTTGAATTTTAGTCACTTAATTCATATTTTGCTTCAGGCGTTTGGGCTATTTGGCAGCGTCCACCATATAGTCGACTGCGGCTTTAACCGACTCGTCAGACAAACTCATGTTACCGCCTTTCGCGGGCATATACCCAGCCGCACCTTGATAGCCTTCAATAGCATTCGTATAGAGTGTCTCAATGCCTTTACTAACACGATCAGCCCAGGCGGTAGAATCGCCAAACAGTGGCGCGCCTGCGACACCAGCAGCGTGACAGGCCGCACAGCCTGCGTAAGCGTCGACTCCCGCTAACACCACGGGTTCAGCAGCTGCTTGTGGTGCGGAGCCTTCGGTTGGCGGTGATGCAGCAAATTCACCCACGGGTGCGAGGCGTTCTGCAACAGCCGCTGTGTTTTCGATTTGGCTGCGTTCATCAAGCCGACTATTAACATCATCAGATGCTAATACGGCCAAAATGGCAATGATGATGGTCATTACGGTCATCGTCACTATCATTAAAATAAACAAACGACCAAAGGTCGAATCATTCATATGTTCATCACTCATAACAAGCCCTAGTGTTTTTGTGTTGCATGATTAATCGATTCATTTGCGGCGCGATTATAGCGGAACTAGACACGCACTCAAACAGCTTTTGCGCCAAAGTAATGCTTATCTAGTCGCCTGCTCGCACTTGTATTAGTGGATCATTCTCTGCGGGCAACGCCGCTTCGCTACTACTTTAAAATACTCCCCAAAATGCCTCGAAGCACTTTTTGCCCAAGCTGCGTTCCAAGCGAGCGAGCGGCACTTTTAATAAACGCCTCGGTCGGTGATTCGCGCGAGCTACGCCGCGAGCGTGTGGATTGTTGCGCTACTTTTTCCATTGCAGCTCGTTCTTCGGCAAGTTTAGCATCGGCTTCGGCCCGCACAGCGCGCGCAAGCAACATTTCATGGGCCGATTCACGATCAAGTTCTTGATCGTAACGACCACGAAATGGCGATCGTTCAATTTGTTCGGCGCGCTCAGCCTCGTCCATCGGGCCAATGCGCGACTCTGGGGGGCGAATAAACACGCGCTCCACCTGCGATGGTATTCCTTTCGCATCAAGGGTGCTCACAAGGGCTTCCCCCACGCCCAATTCGGTAATCACTTGTTCCGTGTCGAGGTTTGGATTGGAGCGAAAAGTGCCGGCAACAGTGCGAACTGCCTTTTGATCCTTGGGCGTGAACGCACGCAACGCATGCTGAATTTTTAATCCTAGCTGCCCAAGAATTTCCTCGGGAACGTCCAAAGGACTTTGCGAAATAA
>CAYGNS010000702.1:0-1593 GCA_964351295.1 uncultured Gammaproteobacteria bacterium | reverse complement strand
GTGGGGTTCTGAAACACGGTTTTAGACGTGTCGTCCAGCTCACGACCAATCAGCTCCAAGGTGTCGGATAAACGATCGATCACTGATTCCATTAAACCCAAAAAAATCTGAAACCCATCTTGAATAGGATCTATTTGCCCCCGTTGCTCGCGTGCTAAAAACTGCGTAAACGCTTTAGGCTCGGAGTATCGCAACGTAATCAATGTGTCATCTTTTAGAATAAACGTAACTGAGCGGGTCTGCGGCTCTGACGTTTCAACTTGGGTCACAAGCGTTGCCGTGAGATACAGCGCACCGTTTTCGCTATACAGGCGGCTGGATATCTCTATTTCATGCATTTCTTCGCGCGTCGGTGCGTCGATTTTTAAAAAGCCCTCAAGGTTTAGTTCCTCGTTGCGATCAGGGGCATGCATGTCTACCCATACGAGTTCGCGTGGGTCTGCGGGTCGCTCAGACGTAGCGTTAAGCTTATTATCGTTCAGGGTATAGTAATGAATCATGGACAGTCACCTTCTTAACGCTCGATCGCTATGCCCGATGCGCAAAATTACTGCATTAATGGCGGAGAGGGGGGGATTCGAACCCCCGATACGCTATAAACGTATACACACTTTCCAGGCGTGCGCATTCGACCACTCTGCCACCTCTCCGTTTTACTGCTTGACTGCTAATCCTACAACAGGGTTTTGGCACGACCAATCCGTTTGTGTGCCTCGTGCTCGCGAGCGCTACCTTTCGTTGCAGGGCGCGGAGCATAAACCAACTATTGCAGTGTTTCAAATGCTTATTGCTAGGCTCATCGCGAGTCGCTATTCTTGGCGAATGCCAAAACGCGATCAGCCAAGAAAATCAAATCCAAGTCGGTGGGCCTGGCTGAAGACACATACCGAGTTGATGCTTATTTCGCTGCTCGTGATTACTGCGCTGTTTCAGTACTTCTTTCGCCCGCAAGCGCAGTCGTTTCAAGAAATGCTCGACAGCGGAGTACTACGCGTATTAATTTCTAACGAACCTGACTCGCAGTACGCATTTAATCAACAGCACTTTGGCTTTGAGTACGAGCTACTAGAAGGCTTTGCTGAGGAACACTCGGTTGAGCTAGAACTGACCATCGTACCCTATGCTGAGCTGTATGCGCGGCTAAAAAGCGGGCAGGGTGATTTGGCGGTAGGCGGAATTGTTGACACGCCTTTCGTGCACCGTGTGAGCGAGCCCACCATTCCTTGGTTTAAAGCACGAACCACCGTGGTGTATTTACGCGGCACCCCCAAACCTAATTCGCTGGAAGAGCTCGCCAACGCTAATGTTAAAGCATCATCGCGCTATTACAGCTTAGAGCAGCTCGATGAACTCAACTTGGTTGATGACCATCGCTCCGAATACGCCTTGCTAAGCGCCGTTGCCTCAGGTCAGGAACGTTATGCGCTAACGACTAACTATCGCGCGCTCGCAGCCAAACATTATCTGCCTGAACTTAATCGCAGTTTTTTGTTACCCGACTCGGTCAATTTAGTATGGGCGCTGCCGCAGCGTTCGGATAAATCCCTACTTGATGCACTCAATGACTACCTTGCCGAAGCGTTAGAAGCGGGG
>CAYGNS010000701.1:0-1594 GCA_964351295.1 uncultured Gammaproteobacteria bacterium | reverse complement strand
TGCAAGAAGCGCACGAGCTCATGCTCAATGAAGACTGTGAAGTGCTGTATGTGGTCGGCGCACACAAAAAGACCAAAACGCGCATCTATGGCGTGCTCACACGTCAACACATTGAAAAAAGCTACCGCAATTAAGCCCTGAGTTAACGAAGGCGAGGCTTGCCATATAGAGCGAATAGCGCGCTATTCACAGCGCGCGCTGGGTTAACAACGATATTAAGGTCGATTGCGACCGAGTCGGTCATGACTCTCGACCCAATCACCCGCGAGCACCGCGCTGGCGAGCGATAATTCGCCTGCTAGCACCGTCGCGGCGCAGATCTCTGCCAGTTTTAGCGCCTTGCCTTGCCCATAACAATCCATTATCTCGAGGCACTCGCGTTGGGTCGCCAAGCCCGTGCCGCCGCCATAGCTTGCTACAATGAGCGATGGCAGGGTAATTGACCAATACAAATCACCGTTTTCCATCAGGTCTACATACACAATCCCGGCTTGTGACTCGGCAATATTGGCAGCATCTTGTCCCGTGGCGATAAAAATGGCCGCTAAACCATTCGCGGCGTGCAAACCATTGTTGCTGGTGCCAGCCAACATTCCGCCCACATTAGAAACCTGCCGCGCCTTAAACAAGGTTTTGGTATCAACTTTCATCATGTCTTGCATCAATTCGTTGGGCAAGACCGCTTCGGCAACTACGCGAGCTCCGCGCGAATGTAAGGTATTGATTTGCGAATGCTTTTTGTCCGTATCGATCGCCCCTGAAAGCGGAAACCGAGCAGCAAGCGGACTGTGCGCACGAATCCATTCACACGCCGCTAACGTGGCTTTTCCGCACATATTTTGCCCCGCTGCGTCACCGGTCGTGTAATTAAAGCGTAAGAAGCGCATCCGCGACACACCATACTGCTCGATATGCGACAGCTTGCCGACTGAAGTGGTGGCCTGTGCAGCGGCACGAATATCGGCCATATGCACGTCAACCCATTGGCCGAAATCGCGAGCTTGCTCGGCGTTATCAAAATGAAATACTGGAGCGCGCTGCATATAGCGCTCAATCACCGTTGTCTTTACACCACCAATGGCCGACAAAAGACGCATCCCACGCGAATAGCTCGCTACAAGAGTGCCTTCGGTAGTGGCCATCGGAATGTAAAAATGACCCTGCGCATGCTCGCCATTAACGAGTAGGGGCCCAGCCAAACCAATGGGGACTTGCGCAACCCCAATGGGGTTTTCGATATTGCCGTGCAAAGCAGCGCTCGGCTGCGAAAAGTGAGCTACGTGCTGCAGGTGCACGCCCAATTCGTCACGCACAAAGTTCTGGCGTTGCTCGATGGCTTCCAACGAATAATTATCCGTTGCCGAACGAGGAATTTTAGAAACAGGTTTGTCCACTTTACTCACGCAAAAAGAATTAGCGGAAGACGGCACGGCCGCGATAGATGGCATCCGCACCGAGTTCTTCTTCTATACGCAGTAATTGGTTGTATTTCGCCACACGATCGGAGCGACACAAAGAGCCTGTTTTAATCTGCCCCGCCGCTGTTGCGACCGCTAGATCCGCGATCGTAGTATCCTCAGTCTCGCCAGAACGA
>CAYGNS010000700.1:0-1598 GCA_964351295.1 uncultured Gammaproteobacteria bacterium | reverse complement strand
CTTTAACAAACCGCAGATAGTTGGGTAATAGGTGTTCAGCGTCATCCATTATAAATACGCGACGCACGTACAGTTTCAAACCTTTACGGTTATCGCGATTCCATAAATCAAAAGGCGCTTTTTTAGGGATAAATAATAACGACGTGTACTCTAGGTTGCCTTCTACACGATGGTGTAATGTTGCGAGCGGAGGCTCCATGTCATAACTCAGCCCTTGATAGAATTTTTGATACTCCTCGTCGCTGATTTCGGCTTTGGGTCGTGCCCATAAAGCCGTGCCGGCATTAACCGTTTGGTATTCTCGGACCGTCTCAGTGTCAGCATCGCCATCGTCGTCCTGCATTGGGGCGGCAGCCAACATTTTAATGGGTAGGGAGATGTGTTCAGAATAGGTGTTGATAATATGGCGTAGGCGATACTCTTCTAGAAATTCCTTGTCGTTGTCACGCAAATGTAGGGTTATGCGAGTGCCTACAGGTAAATCACTCGTTGCGCTAATACTAAATTCGCCTTTACCTTCAGACTCCCAACGCACGCATTCGTCGCTACCTGCTTTGCGGGTTTCAAGTACGACGTGGTCGGCCACCATAAAAACGGAATAAAAACCCACGCCGAACTGTCCGATTAAGTTGAAATTGGTCTCTTTATCTTTACCTTGGGCACTTTGCATCGCTTGTACAAAGCGCTTGGTGCCCGAACGAGCGATGGTACCGATATTTTCTATCACTTCATCGTGGCTCATGCCAATGCCATTATCCGTAACTGTGACCGTTTTGGATTCAGCATCAATATCAATCTTGACGGCTAACTCCTCATCGCTGGTAAGCAGACTCGCGTCGGTGAGCGCTTCGAAGCGTCGTTTGTCGATTGCGTCAGATGCGTTAGATATAAGTTCGCGTAAAAATATTTCCTTTTGGCTATACAGTGAGTTGATCATTAGATCAAGCAACTGGCTTATTTCGGTTTGAAACGCGTGGGTTTTTGGCTTATTCGTTTTGGCTTTGCTCATAATGGATTTAATCGTCGTCTGGTTGGATCTGATTGAAAGCGTAACGCACAAAAATGTTGCAACACCGCGGGCTAGCGGCGTTTTGTGTGCTTACTCATGGATACCGACTGTAATAGGGGCATTATCTGTAAACTTCAAGAGGCGGGAGGCGCAAAAAGCTTAATTGGTGAAACCCCTTTTTTTAGTTAAATCCGTTGACGCAAATGAGGTCTGTGAGTATAGTCGCGCCTCAGCGAATTTGGGACGTATCGAGCAGTCATCGCGTTGAGCAACATCATTATTGGTGCTGGTCATAGTGGCAGCGCGATGCGTACGAATTAATCGGGGTGTAGCGCAGTCTGGTAGCGCATCTGGTTTGGGACCAGAGGGTCGGGGGTTCGAATCCCTCCACCCCGACCATTTCGCAATTAAAAAGGGTTGAGTGCCCGTAGCTCAACTGGATAGAGCAACGGCCTTCTAAGCCGTAGGTTACAGGTTCGATTCCTGTCGGGCGCGCCAAACCTCCGGCTCAATCTAGGTTGAACGTCAGCTAATGGCTTTTTTAAGGCGGCTTATGGCGTTTTAATAAGTCAGCTTAAGGGGGTTTAAA
>CAYGNS010000699.1:0-1598 GCA_964351295.1 uncultured Gammaproteobacteria bacterium | reverse complement strand
GTGTGCCCGCGCCCTTGTGCAATTCGTTGGTGTTTGCGCGAGCTAAACTCGATTTTCAGCATAGTGTGGTAGAGCATATTAGCTACCCTACGCGCGATGGTGAAATCGCCTATGCGTTTTACTATCCACCCGCCAATGCTCATTACGCATGCGATGCACTGCCACCGGCGCTGGTGATGGTGCACGGTGGTCCAACGGCCCGCGCTTATGGCCACTTTGATCTACAGAAGCAGTTTTGGACATCCAGTGGTTTTGCTGTGATTGATGTAAATCATCGTGGCTCAAGTGGTTATGGCAGGCATTTTCGCGATGCTTTGTACGGGCATTGGGGCGAGCGCGATTGCGATGATGTTATCGACGCAATCGAGTTTTTAGCGAGCGAGCGTCTGATCGATCCACGAGCTGTGTGCATACGTGGTAAAAGTGCAGGAGGCTATGCGGTGCTTAGAGCCTTAACTCAGTATCCAGACCACTTTGCCGCGGGGGCAAGTTATTACGGCATTGGTGATCTCGTTACACTCGCCCAACTAACCCACAAGTTTGAAAAGCATTACACCGACAGGCTGCTGGGCGAAGCATTTGACGAGGCTCATGCTACGCGCGAGGAGAGTCGTTATCAAACACGTTCACCGATTCAATTTATACACCGTTTACGCACGCCTATGGCAATATTCCAAGGAGCGCTGGATAACATCGTGCCTGTACAATTGGCGCACCAGTGGATAGCTGCTTTGTCTAAGGCGGGCATCGAGCACCAGTATTACGAATACGCCGATGAGGCGCATGGGTTTAAGAGCCCTGAAAACAATATTGGCGCCTGGACGGCTGAATTAGCCTTTTATCGTGCTATGTTGATAAAAGCGCATGCATAAAAGTATCTCCATATTCTCCATGCGCCAGTGATTTTCACTAAAGCACTGTCTCGTACACTGCACAATCAAACTGAACAACTTATGACTCATTTAGAAGAACGTACACTTGCCCTTGGGGGCGTAATTCAAGCTAGTTTATGTGTGCAAGCCTTGGCGCGCAAAGGCGAACTAGATCTCGTTGACTACAACGTATTATTGCAGTCAGTGCTGATCTTAGATGCGGCCTCGACCACGGCGGTTTACGGTGGTGTAAATGGGGTACGGCGCGGCTTGAGCGCACTGGCCGATGGCATATTGGTATCCCCACAAGCCGACAATATAGAAGTATTGCGCTACGCTATGTCGCTACTGCACTTGCAACGACAACTGTTTGCCGACGAGCAAAAATTCAAAGCATTCGCTCAAAAAGTTGAGAATCTCAGTCGATTTACTAAAGATGAATTGCCAGCGGAGTGCTCGGCAATTTATCAAGAGTTTGTGAGTGTGCTGCGTCCCCAAATTATCGTAAATGGTGAAGAGTCGTTTTTACAGCGCTCCGATGTGCCGGTACAAGTGCGCACACTATTGCTGGCGGGTATTCGTTCGGCGGTACTTTGGCAGCAAAAAGGTGGTGGGCGATTCAGCTTAATTTGGCAACGCACTCGCATGCAGAACGCGGCTCGGCAATTGCTCGCGAGTAGCAAGGGTCATTAAACATTTTCATTGCGTTGACCTTCAACGTTAATC
>CAYGNS010000698.1:0-1604 GCA_964351295.1 uncultured Gammaproteobacteria bacterium | reverse complement strand
AATGAGGCTCGTGCATGAGTGTCCGGTACATCCTCAGGGCCACTGAGCAGCGCCATACCCTCATTAGAACCAAAAATATTCACGACATCGATACCAAACTCGTCCTTAAACCCGCTGATCATAGTCGGGTGTAATGGCGCACTACCTGAGCCAATGACGCGCACCGCTGACAAATCGAAAGCGGCCTTAATTTGCTCTTTAGTCTGCAAGAGTCTGGTGAGTAATGCAGGTGGTGCAATGGTGTATTCAACTTGCTCGGTCTGTAATTGAGTCAAAAATACCGTCGGATCGAAAGGATGATGCAAAGCCATCGTCGCTCGAACCTTCAACCAATAAAACAAAAACCCCCCAATCGCGGCCATGTTTACAAATGGAAATGGGTTTAGAATAACCGCGTGTTCTTGCAAACCAATTGCATCTTCGCTCGCCAGAGTCGAGGAGAGCCAATGATTGTAGCTCCGAGGCACTCCTTTAGATCGCCCGGTGGTTCCAGAGGTCCAGCAAATAGTGAAAATGTCGTTTGCATCTAACGTTAGCTGAGATCGATACTCGTCATAAGAAACGCCAGCTGATTCATTTGCTGTGCCGACTGTGGGTTCTGCCGCGTTCGGAAACTCGATAGTCTGACAACCGTTCGGCAACGCCGGCGCTTGTTCCGAGACAAACGGCTTATCTTGAAAAGTGGTAAAAGCCAAGTAGGCTTTTGGCCGCACAGTGTTAGCAAAATGTACAAGCTCATGCTGTCCATACTGCATTGCTAAGGGACTCACGATTAGCCCTAGTCTTGCCGCCGCTAAATAAACCAAAAAAATTTCAACCACATTGGGCATTTGCAACAAAACCACATCGCCTTGCCGCAATCCCAGCCCAAAGAGTCGGCGAGCTATTAAATCTGCGCTTGCATCAACTTCAGCATAGGTTAATCTTTGAGCATGGCCCCCCACTAAAGCACTACGATTGGGCGGGTCAAGCAAAGCTAGTCTATTCCCTGCACGATCGACCGCTGTTTCGAATAAGCTATGAAGGGTTTCGCGCCCCCAAAAGCCGTTTTTGGTAAGGTCATTGATTTTTTCAATAGGCGTAGTCTGCATATTCTTGAAATTTTAGTAAATTAAACACTTTCATAATAATACCTAAGAATGTCCACATCAAAAGTGAAACTTATCCGAACCTGTTCAATTTGGCGCGCACTTGAGCTGGTAGGCGATAAACCAACACTTCTGCTTTTAGAAGCCTATTGGCTAGGCAGTCGTCGCTTCGCTGAATTCTGCAAAGAAACTGGTTTATTGAAAACAGTTGTGAGTAATCGACTGCAAAAACTGGTAGAAGCCGATTGCATGGTTAAAGTGAAGTATTCAGAATCGCCTGTTCGATACGAGTATCGGAGCACTGAAAAACTACGTACACTTTATCCGATTGCCTTGAGCATGCTCGATTGGGAGCGAAAATGGAGCGACTCAAATCAGAAGCTAAAAGTAAACTTAATTCACACCGAATGTGACCAAATATCACTTCCTAGGGCTGTTTGCCAGGCATGTCGAGCACCAATCGACGCTAGAGATGTGGAGTGGCAGGAAGGGCCAGGGGTGGGAGAGATGCAAGCG
>CAYGNS010000697.1:0-1604 GCA_964351295.1 uncultured Gammaproteobacteria bacterium | reverse complement strand
TGCTTTCCTTCTTACTGGTGACGAGCTCGCCTAATGGCAATTTGCGCTTTCTCGCGTTCGGTAATATGCCGTCTGCGCGCCGTAAAAACCGATTCACTGCTCGACGTATAGCCCGCTACCTGTTTAATGTGCTGCTTTAGCGCATCGAGTCCAAACCCGGTTTTAACGGATATAAGAAGACTACCCACGGGTAATGTCTTTTCAGGGGCTAGGTCCTGCTTTGTATAAACTATTGTGGTTTTATCAGCATAGGGAGTCGGCAACTCGGCTTGCGCATCGCTGGCGTCGTGCAATAGTAGAATATGATCGGCTTGGCCCATAGCCTCTTCCGCGCGCTGCACTCCAATGCGCTCTACTTCGTCCGTTGCATCGCGCAAACCAGCGGTATCGAGAATATGCACCGGCAAACCATCCAGATCGATAGTTTGGCGCACAATGTCGCGCGTTGTGCCCGCTATAGCGGTAACAATGGCGGTTTCTTCACCCGCTAACATATTGAGCAAACTCGACTTCCCGGCATTTGGTCGACCCGCCAACACCAATTTCATCCCCGTGGTTAAGATCGCACCTTGCTGAGCTTGCTGCAAACAGGCCTGTACCGCTTGTTCTAACACATCGAGTTTGGACTGTACGATTGTGTCGGACAAGAAGTCGATCTCTTCTTCAGGAAAATCGATGGCCGCTTCCACATAACTTCTGAGGTAAATTAATTGTTCTAGCAGCTCGTTTATGCGCGTGGAAAACTCGCCGCGCAGTGAGCGCATAGCACCCATCGCTGCATGCGCCGTTGTACTATTGATTAGATCCGCGATGGCTTCCGCCTGCGTGAGATCCATTTTATTGTTTAAAAAAGCCCGCTCTGAGAACTCCCCCGGGCGAGCTTGCCGAGCGCCGAGAGCAATCAGTTGAGTTAGTAATAGATCCTGTACTACAGGGCTACCATGCCCTTGTATCTCTACCACATCTTCTCCTGTAAAGGAGTGTGGTGCTTGAAATCCAATGGTCAAACCTGTGTCTAAACTCTCACCCGCCGCATTCTTGAAATGCGCATAACGAACTTCTCGCGTTAGCGGCGCGGCGCCACTGAGTTTAGCAGCGATTGACCAAGACTCTGGCCCCGACAAACGAATAATGCCAATGCCTCCGCGGCCCGGCGGTGTGGCAATGGCAACGATCGTATCCTTGGTCAAATTCTGCAAATCGGGCAAGACGCGCAACCACTACTGTGCGTGCTTTTTATTGATGTACCACTGTTGCGCCATCGACAGCACGTTATTAACCACCCAGTACAAAACCAATCCAGCAGGGAATGTTAAGAACAGCAACGTAAGCGCAAATGGCATAATCATCATCACTTTCTTTTGAATATCGTCCATCGGTGCTGGATTCAGCTTCTGCTGTGCCCACATCGAGACACCCATCAAGATAGGTAAGACATAAAATGGATCGGGCGCTGACAGGTCATTTAGCCACAAAGCAAATGGTGCTTGACGAATTTCGACGCTCTCGAGCAATACCCAATACAGCGCAATGAACACCGGAATTTGAATCAAAATGGGCAAGCAACCGCCTGCTGGATTGATCTTTTCCTTTTTATACAAAGC
>CAYGNS010000696.1:0-1607 GCA_964351295.1 uncultured Gammaproteobacteria bacterium | reverse complement strand
AAACCTTGCCACTGTACGACGGTGAGCTACCCGGCGTTACCGTAGAAATGTATGAGCAAATTCAAACCGAACTGACCAAGATTAGAGCTAGGTTGGCACAATGAGCACTTGGGCGAAGACATTTTTTGCTTATTTTGAAGAGATTCTGTGCAGCCTCTTTCTGGTAACGATGATTGGTTTGGTGATCGTAAACGTATTTTTGCGGTACCTATTTAGCTATTCAATCTATTGGGCAGAAGAAGTCGCGACTATCTGTTTTGTTTGGTGCGTGTTTGTAGGCGCCAGCGCTACCTACAAACATAAAATGGATATGGGTATTGATGTTCTGATCACCAAGGTTCCCGCCAATATTGAGCACGCAATTCGCTTTGCCGTACACCTGATTCTACTAGCGTTGAATGGTTATATTTTTTACATGGCAATTGTCTTCACTAACATTGCGCTATCAAAGCCAACGGCGGTCCTGGGCATTAGTTCTGCCGCGATCAACTCAGCTCTGATCGTCGGCTTTGGTCTAATTACACTGCACACTCTACGATTTATTTATCAAGATGTTGCAGGGTATTTCACTTCACGGGTGGCGTCATGATCTACTTGCCCATCCTCGTTGTATTCTTGCTCTACTTCTCTGGAATGCCCATCGCGTATGCGCTGTTCGCGGCGTCTATTGTTTACTTTACATTTTTTGATGCGGGCATGCCCCCAGACCTTGTACTGCAAAAATTTATTACCGCAACAGCCTCCTTTCCATTGCTGGCTATCCCGTTTTTTGTGATGGCCGGTTCGGTGATGAATTACGCAGGCATCAGTAAAAAGTTAATGCAGATGGCCGAAGTTTTAACCGGGCACTTAACGGGCGGTTTGGCGCAAGTGAACGTGCTGTTGAGTACGTTTATGGGCGGCGTGTCGGGTTCGGCTAATGCGGATGCGGCCATGCAAAGTAAGATCCTTGTGCCAGAAATGGAGAAGCGTGGTTACAGCAAGGAATTCTCGGCGGCCATTACCGCAGCCTCTTCGGCGATCTCGCCGGTCATCCCGCCTGGCATTGTCATGATTATTTACGCGTTAATTGCGCAAGTATCAGTGGCCGAACTGTTTGTGGCAGGCTATGTCCCAGGGTTGCTCATGGCCGCCGCTCTGATGTTCACGGTAACGCTTATTGCAAGAAGGCGGCACTACCAACCCTCGCGCGAACAACGTGCAAGCGTGGCCGAAATAGGCACGCAATTAAAAGATTCGATATGGTCCTTATTGCTGCCCTTCGGCATTATTCTGGGGCTAAGATTTGGCTTATTTACGCCCACCGAAGCGGGTGCCATGGCGGTTCTTGCAGCAATATTGATCGGAATCTTTGTTTATAAAGAACTTGAATGGTGTCATATCAAACCGATTCTGCTGGATACTATTTATGGCACGGGAACCGTTGTTTTAATCATTGTGTCGGCTTCGGTATTTGGCTACTACCTAAACTGGGAGCGTATTCCGCAAGACCTTACGGCAATGCTTTTAGAATTCACCTCCAACAAATATTTGATGTTGGGCGTTATCAATATGTTTTTGTTATTTGTGGGGATGTTTTTAGAGGGCGGTGCTGCTCTGTTTATTAT
>CAYGNS010000695.1:0-1611 GCA_964351295.1 uncultured Gammaproteobacteria bacterium | reverse complement strand
CTTTGTGCGCCAAACGCCCAAAGTGGGACGTAACGAACCCTGTCCTTGCGGATCAGGTAAAAAGTACAAGCAATGTCATGGCAAGCTCACCTAGCCATGTTGGCATTTTTTTTTGAGCCCGCGCGTTTTGAGCGCGCGCGCGACGTAACACCATGCCCGTGAATTTGCTAGAGCCTACGACTATTGCGCCCGTACGCGGAGTCGAGTTGCGCACGTTTGCCAGTGGTATGCGCTACCAGGGTCGAGCTGATTTGTTGCTTATGCAACTCGCTGCGGGTTCGCAGACCGCCGCGCTGTTTACACGCAATAAATTTAGTGCAGCTCCGGTGGTCATTGCAAAACAGCATCTGGGCGCCGAGAACGCATCTGAGGCCACGGCAAACAGCGCCACCCGTGCCTTATTGATCAATGCTGGTAACGCCAATGCGGGTACGGGTCAGCAGGGCTTGAATCATTGTCTTGCGAGTTGTGCGGCGCTCGCCGATCAGTTATCGGTAAAGCCAGAGGCGGTTTTGCCGTTTTCTACCGGAGTGATTGGAGTACAACTGCCGCTTAAAGAATTCACTGATAGCATCGAACACTTGGTCAATGAGCCACCGTGCGATTGGGTAGCGGCGGCCCGCGCCATTATGACCACGGATACTGTTGCAAAAGCCGCTTCACGCTCAATAGAGATTGAGGGGCATACGGTGACGGTATCGGGTATTGCTAAAGGCTCTGGCATGATATGCCCCGACATGGCCACAATGCTCGGGTTTGTTGCTACCGATGCCGTGGTTGATCAAGCTACGCTTCACGATCTGCTGACCCGCGCCACTCAGGCCAGCTTTAATCGGATCACGGTGGATGGTGATACGTCGACTAACGACGCGATTACACTTAGCGCTACGGGTAAAGCGGGTCATGCGCCCATTACGGATGCGCACAGTGCTGCAGCGCAAATCTTATATCAAGCCATCGAGGCGGTGTTCATTGAACTGGCGCAAGCTATCGTGCGCGATGGCGAAGGCGCAAGCAAGTTCGTAACGGTGACCGTAGTCGGTGGGCGGACCCAGCAAGATTGTGTTGCGGTGGCTTACAGTATTGCGCATTCGCCGTTGGTGAAAACCGCTTTAAATGCCAGTGATCCCAATTGGGGGCGTTTGTTGATGGCTATTGGTAAAGCGCCCATCGCTAATCTCGATATTGGGGTGTTGGACTTGCGTATAAATGACCTTGCACTGATCGAACAAGGGCAACCCCACCCAGATTATTCGGAAGCGCTTGGCAAGCAAGAATTTCTTAAAGATGAAATTGTGCTCACAGTGAACCTTAATCTAGGCGTCGCTGAATATACGGTTTGGACGACCGATTTGTCGCATGATTACATCCGGATTAATGCCGATTACCGCAGCTAACGAGGCTTGCGCGGTGACCAAGCCCCATTTACAGGTGACGGTCGGTATTGTGCTAAATGCCGCCGGCGAAGTGTTGATAGGCCAACGTGTAAAGCACGATGCGTATTATGCTAAGTGGGAGTTTCCGGGCGGAAAATTAGAAGCGGACGAAACGGCTGAAGAAGCACTGCGCCGTGAATTTGCCGAAGAAGTGGGCATACGTGTTTTACAGTCC
>CAYGNS010000694.1:0-1613 GCA_964351295.1 uncultured Gammaproteobacteria bacterium | reverse complement strand
GTCCACATTGTCATCGACCGATACGCTAAAACCAGAAATAAGCCGGTCGGTGTTAGCCTTTTGTACGGCTGCGCGCCAGACTTCTGTTTGCCGATCACCAAACCACAAGCCAAATTCAATGGGTAATAATGCAGCGCGCTCCACGCGCATTGCATCCATTTCTCTCAGCAAGTTTGGGATCGTTTGCGTTTCTGCAAACTCGCTACCCCAGAAGGCTTGCGCGGTTAAGGTTTTTTCCAAGGCTTCGAGAGCGGATTCAGAAAAATTGGCGTTTACGTAAACATCTAAATCGAGTTCACAGCCAGGGTTGGTAGCGTCGCAGTCGAGTAGATGTCGCGTGCGGGGATGTTCTTTTTGCAGATCCAAATGTGGTTCAAACAGAATCGACATGCCCAGATGGCAATGCACATCAATAGCCAGTGGAATGGTTTCGTCTACACACACTAATCTTTGTTGGGCATCCAGCTCAAACCACGGTAAATCTGCAAGACCGCGATAGCCTTGATAAACGTGGCGCCCGAAAGGTCCTTGGCCCGAATTGAGTAGCTCAAGTTCGCGCTGCTTTCGCATTAGTTCTTGGTCGGCCTCCGTATAGCGCGCAGGATCAACCGGCTCTGAACAGCTTGCTAAAGTGAGGGGCAGTCCTGCCGATAAGGCGAGCTTTAATACTTGGCGTCGGTGCATGGTGGATCTCCTTCAGTCGATTGCGGGCGCTTATACTGATGCGTTAAATAGTACGCCATTGATGTTTTATTGACCCATCCAGTACGGGTGCTGGTGTATCGCTGGCACAGGTGTAGCGGTTAGAAAAAATGGGTGTTCTTACCCCGAGCGGAGTTGCGTTGCAGTTAGGCAGAACCATATTGCGAAACGTGGTCTGTGGGTCGTGCAAGGCTTGTTCAACTGAGTTGATGGGTCCAGCGGGCACTCCGCGCTGTTCCAGCGCTTGCAACAGGGAAGTGCTGTTCCAACGCATACTGGCGGTGGCAAGTAGCGCGGACAATTCGTCGCGATGCGCCACGCGCTGGGCATTACTGATAAAACGGATATCCTGATGGAGCGTGCTTAGTTCGAGAACCTCGCAAAGTTGTTTAAATTGTTGGTCGTTACCCACCGCCACAATGATCCAGGTGTCGGCACATTGCAACGTTTCATAGGGTGCGATATTCGGATGACGATTGCCCATACGCTGCGGTGACACCCCGCTAACTAAGTAATTGAGCGCTTGATTAGCCAGCACGCCCACCATGGCATCCATTAGTGCCATATCGATGTGTTGACCCTTGCCTGTTTCGTGGCGCTGCGTGAGCGCTGCTTGAATGGCGATTACCGCATACAAGCCCGTGAAGATATCGGCGTAGGCCACGCCTATTTTTTGCGGTGCGCCAGCGGGGTCTCCGGTGATGTCCATAATCCCGCTTAACCCCTGCACAATAAAATCGTAGCCTGCCCGATGTGCATAGGGACCCTGTTGCCCAAAGCCGGTAATTGAGCAGTACACAAGTTTTGGAAAGCGCTTGCTGAGCGTTGCGTAATCAAGGCCATAGTTAGCCAGCGAGCCTACCTTGAAATTCTCAATTAGTACGTCTGCATCCGCAATCAATTCCAGCAGT
>CAYGNS010000693.1:0-1618 GCA_964351295.1 uncultured Gammaproteobacteria bacterium | reverse complement strand
ACTTAGAGCGACCTTGGCGACGAGCGGCAACGCCGGACGTATCCAATGCACCACGAACTGTGTGATAACGAACACCGGGCAAATCTTTTACACGTCCACCACGGATCAACACCACACTGTGCTCTTGCAAGTTATGACCTTCACCACCGATGTAGCTGGTCACTTCAAAGCCATTGGTTAAACGTACACGCGCAACTTTACGAAGAGCCGAGTTCGGCTTTTTCGGAGTTGTGGTATACACACGAGTACAAACACCACGACGTTGAGGGCAAGCCATCAGCGCTGGAACGTTCGACTTTTGCACCTGCTTCTTGCGAGGATTTCTGACTAACTGGTTAATAGTTGGCATAGCTAACCTAGCCATCTCGCTGATGGCTGTTTCGTTTCTCTAAAAATCGATCATAGTCAGTGCGGGACTGTCTAAGAGAGCGACAAAAAAGCCCGTAAAATCAAGGTTTTGTGTTACCTCAATTTCAGGGGCGGAAAAGTGTCGCGATTCTATGGACTAGGCGGCCGAATGTCAAGCATCGGCGTAGCCTTTTGTCCTCGAATTTCGAGCACTTGTTCTCAAACTTATTTCGGCTTTTACTTCAGGGGGGATGTGACGCCTGAACGAATTCGAACGTGTCGGCTTGCGCCGAAATTACCCATTTCCGTCTTACTAAAGGGGATAGTACCTCTAGCAGTAACGGCCTAGTTAAGTGGGGCGCATGATATGCGTGCTACCGCGCGCTTGCAACCCCTATTTCTCAATTAATTACACTAATTCGGGCGCGCCACGTCAATGTAGATAACCAAATACCTCAGCAAAGGTATGGCGCATTGACCAAATAAGTAGCACGGCCATCGAGATATTAAAAACACGCAAATACACAATATTCTCGAACAACTGCTTAAGACTGGAACCAAAGGCAAGCCAAACCCCAGCGCTCGGGAAGGTCATAACAAAGAACACCAGTCCAATGAGCAACACCTGCGCGCCCAATGGCTCGCCGACTACAGTAAACGCCGCAATCGCACTGGTGCCCATAATCCAGGCTTTAGGATTAACCCACTGGAACAATGCGGCTTGCAAGAACGTGAAAGGTTGGCCAATACGTGTCCCGCGTTCAACTTTAGCGGCCGACGCAATTTGCCACGCCAGGTAAGTTAAATACGCGAGGCCAAACACCTTTACCGTCATATGCAGTGTTGGGTACTTTAGAAAGAGCGCACCTAGGCCGAATCCCGTCGCCAAAAACATGGTTGGAAAACCAAAACAAATGCCAAAAAAGTGCGGCATACTCGCGCGCGCGCCAAAATTAACCCCCGAGGACATAATCATGATGTTATTCGGACCCGGCGTAAATGCCGCCGAGATGGCAAATAAAATCAATTCTGGCAACATATCAATCATCTATATCCAACCGCGTAAAGTCACGCTAACAGTCAGGTTTATGGGACCCGAGACAGTGTCGAGACTAAATTACATCACGTCCGCTATACTCAGCGTGCCGAATTATACGCGCATACGGCCGCATGACTCATAGTTGTTTGTAGACCACATCAACCCAACCGATCGATAATTAACTAGACACCCACAGAATTAACTAGACACCCACAGAATTAACTAGACACC
>CAYGNS010000692.1:0-1619 GCA_964351295.1 uncultured Gammaproteobacteria bacterium | reverse complement strand
TGCCGCCCACGATGTCTCTTCTGCAACGGCGTTATAGCGAGCCTGCGCCACTGCATCACTCTTGCTGGCAGCGGCGCGGCGCAGGGTAATAATGTAGACCGTTTGTGCCGCGCACAGCGCCGTTAGTGCGGCGACTAGCCATATCCATACAGCACTATTTTGTGCACTAAGTGGCAAGAGGCCCGGTACGTTATTGGCTGCTTCATTCGGATTCGTCGCCGCAGCATTATTTGCATCGGAATCGCTGTTGCTAGATTCCTGATTTGACGCGACCGCGGGCAGCACTTCGAGCGTTTCGGCCTCTAACGTCACCGTTGTTACTTGATTTGTGCGCGTGTTCCAGTAGCGTAGCTGTTGCGCAGGCAACACTATGGTTCCTGCACGATTGGGAATAATGACTTCTGATTCGTTGCGAATGCCGCGTATGCCGGTGGCTTCGCTTAGTGATTGTAGTTGGGCTTGGTCTTGATAACTGCGATACGCTGTTTCATTACTGGCACTGAGCAAGGGGGCAATGGCTTCGGCTTGTTGCCCTAACGCCGTAATACTAATGCGACGCGTGAGTGGCTCGCCTACACGCGCGGCTTGCGCATCGCTTAACCATTGTGTTTGGATCGAGATGTCGTCAGCCACCAGCCACGGCTTTGGCGCACTACTGGGAATTGCTTGTACCTCTAGCGTGCGGCTTTGCGTTCGCGCTACTACCTGACGACCTCGATTGCTAAAGATGCTCGCGCTGCCGCCTTCCGATCCAGTGAACGTTAAACTGGGAATAGTAAGGGTGCCGGCTTCTTGCGCAAACACCGCGTATCGCAATGTAAATTCTTGCCGAGCGATGCCATTAGTAATAGTTTGTTGCCCATTATTGCCGAGCTCAATCACATCGGCATTGTCAATTTGCAGCGGTGGGCCGCTCAAGTCGCCCACATTGCTGGCCGCTGATAAAGTGATGGTAACGAGAATTTGTTGTTCAGGTAAAACCGTTGCAGAGTCCAAGGTTAGCTCGGCCGTTAGGGCTTCTTGCCCTGCCGTACTCGGCGCCGCCGCCGATACCGTAATCGCAATCGCTTGGCTGGTGGCTCCGGCCACTTGCAATGCTGGAATGGTGAGTACTCCTTGGCGTCGCGGCGACAATGCGATACGCCAACTGGTGCTGGACTCGCGCTGTGCTTGACCATTGACGATTGATACCGAGCTGCTGGAATTAGGACTCATCCCTAAAATTTCGAAATCCTGGCGCAGTGGACTTAAATCCAATGCCGAGCTGGGCACCTGTTCATCGATACTGAGCAGTAGCATGAATGACTCGTTAAGCCCTACCTCATTTCGATTGACCACGCTGGTAAGCGTGGCAGCGTGGGCCGCCGTACATAGTATGCCTATCAGCAAAAGCGCCGTTGATAGCACGCCTAAACGTGGCACTAGACGAGAAAAAAGGCGCCGTGCACCGCGCAATAATTTGTCATGAGTAGACAGGTTAGGCGCGGGCGTGGCGACGGAATTAATAGCGGTCTTCGGCATTATCTGAAAGCGTTTTAGGTTGGCCATTATTCTGTTGCTGGCCTCGGCCATTATCAAAAATGGCTATTGGGCGCGTCTCAATAAGGCCTGGGCTGAAC
>CAYGNS010000691.1:0-1620 GCA_964351295.1 uncultured Gammaproteobacteria bacterium | reverse complement strand
GTGCTGCCTGCTCACGCAACCATACTAAATTTGAACGCAAGCTACTGACGTTGCTTTGCATAGTTTGAGTAGCGACGTTAAACGGGCGATACACAAATTCGTAAAGCATTATGAGCGCAATAATGCCAACGCCCAGCAGGACAATTAACCGCTCTCGAGCACTGAACGCGAACCATCTTTTCTGCAATTCTATCAACACGGACATACGTACTCTATGGGGACATATATAGATCTAAGCATTTTAATTGACTACCGCTGGACTTGAAGCGCTGGCAAGCACAAACGTTGCAACGATTAAGCTATCTTCAGTGCTAGTGCCCTGTAATTTTACCTCATACGCCGCAACCTTTCGTAATCGGCTGACAATTCCGTCCACCTGACCTAAGCTGCTTAAGTAAGCCGAAACAATCAACTCTTCGTCTGCGTAGCGAATTTCTTTTAAAGTTATGCGCTCGGCACGAAATGTGGGCGCGACTGCAATTAACATACGTGGTAGCGACGCGAAATTGCCACCCTGACCACGTTGCGACAATATACGTTCGGCAATCATGCGTTCTTGCCCGGGTGCCACATATTCGAGTTCTGGCACAAGCTGTTTCACCAATGCTTGGCTTTCGGCGGTGATACCCGCAATTTCACGGTGCAATGCGTAATAATTTATCACCGCACTAATGGCCAGTGTCAATAAGGCTAAACCGGCCACCGCAGCAGCAGGCATATATTCTCTAAAACGTGCCTTGCGTGAGCGAGGACGATACTGCTCGCTCCAAAGATCGATGTCGGCTAAACCAGAATACTCCAGCCAATGCGCCATACGGTCACCGAACGACCAGTGCCTGATATCGCGTTCTGAATGCGCTGTGATTAGCCGTTCCGCAAATGCTTTGTCATTAACCGCGATAACCGCATTAAGCGGTGTCTCCTTTAGCCACAACTGCACCAGATCAGCATCCATGCTCACCCCAAAGCCATGTTCTGATCGTGCCAGCACTCGCTCGCCCGAGAGCGCCAGAGTGCAGGATGCGACGTCGTGGGTCGGCAGCAACGCATAATCTGGAATGATGCGGGTAGCGGGAATGCTGTTGAGTAAGCAGATTTGACTCCACTCGTGCAACTTACTCTTCGCTACGCTATAAACAGTCACTTCGGCTTCGGCTTGCCACTTTGGACAGACAAAATGCAAATGCTCAATATCTTCAGCAAACAATTCCTCAAGCGCAAAGGGAAGCGCGGCATTAAATTGCTTACGAGTCTTAGCGGGTATCTTTATTCGATGCGAGGTTACCCACTCACCGGGCACAACGCCAACCACCACCTCTTCCTCTGAAATAGGATAATTACTGGGGTCAGGAACCTCACCAAAGGCTTCAACCCGCACACCTTGGGCGTCCACCCATTCAAAGGGCGCCTCTAAATTAAGAAAGATCATCGGGCGTGGGGGCTGGAAGCGGTCGGTGATTCAAACACAGAGAATCATACTCTCGGTGCAGTACCCGCATAGATTCGGCTAGCTCCGAATTGGCTTTACCCGCCGCTCTAAAAACGATTGTTCGCATGCAATACACTGACTGGTCGAGAGTGCTCTTAACGGTATTTTCATAAAACTGGCTGGCGGCCGAG
>CAYGNS010000690.1:0-1627 GCA_964351295.1 uncultured Gammaproteobacteria bacterium | reverse complement strand
TTTCCTGATTACGTAAAATCGACTCTTGACCCCCACACGCATAAAAAAGTGGCGATGTTTTGTACCGGCGGTATTCGCTGCGAGAAGGCCTCAGCTTTTATGAAAGAACAGGGATTTGACGAGGTGTATCACCTTCGCGGCGGAATTTTAAAGTACTTGGAAGAAGTGCCGCAAGAGCAGAGCCTATGGCAAGGAGAATGCTTTGTGTTTGACGATCGGGTGGCGGTCAATCACACGCTCGAGAAAGGCCAGTACGAGCAGTGTCATGCATGTAGGCACCCCATTACACAGGAGCAGATGCAATCACCCCACTACGTGCCAGGAGTAAGCTGCCCGCGCTGTTACGATGCGCTGAGCGAAGAACAAAAACAACGCTTTGCCGAACGTGAAAAACAAGTGCAGCTAGCTAAACAACGCGGCGAAGCGCACATAGGGCTCGAAAGCCGTGCAGCAGCTGAACAACACAAACAGCAAAAACAATCACGCAAAGCCGCAAACCGACTTAAAAAGACCTCTAACTCTTAAGCTCGCGATATCACCCTTTGTTTAAAGGGTTAGCTAGCGTCGTGGTTTGGCGTAATGGTTGAATGCTGTTGTTTGTTGCATAACAGCTTTTCCAGCAAAGCCGCTTTAGCCAATGGCCATTCCGAATCGATCATCGAATAGCACACTGTGTTGCGTGGTGTGCCGTCGGCCGATAGCTTGTGATTGCGCAATACTCCGTCGCGCTGTGCGCCTAGGCGTTCTATGGCTTTTTGGCTGCGAAAATTCTCGTGATGGGTGTGCCAGTACACAGCAATGCACTGGCATTGTTCGAAGGCGTGGCTAAGCAAAAGCAATTTGGCTTCAGTATTCACCGCCGTGCGTTGGGCTGATGCGGCATACCAGGTGTAGCCTATCGATAGATTGCGATGCACTGGCTCAAGATCGTAATAGCGTGTGGCGCCAAGCACTTTTAATGTGTCGCGTGCGCGCACCACAAATGGCAGTTGGCGGCCCGCATCGCGCTGGGCGATGCAGTCGTCGTACCACCGCTCTAATGAGTCAGGATGCGGCACTGACGTGACGCGTATATTCCACAACTCGCCATCGCTGGCTGCTGATGCCAAACCCGCTAAGTGCTGCTCGGATAACGGTTCGAGCAGCACGTGTTGGCCGTACAACGTAAGATCGGGCGACAACGCCTGTGCAAATCCAGTCATAGTTGGTGAATACTATTCGGTCATATCTGCGAATGGGTTTGCGGCTCGCAAATTAACGGCATTGGGAAAGGAAGTCATCGACAGCGAATCATTAGATATCGTGATCTCGTGATCCTCAATAATGCTTTCACCAAAACGATAAATAACGCGCAAATCTCCCTCTAAAGTGGCCGCATCGTAGTCGCTCGCAGCGGCGCGCACCTGTTCGCGTTTGGCGTGGTATTGCGCCATAGCCTCTGCGCCATAGCGCTTGCTGAGCATCTTCTCAACTAATTGGGGCGAAAGCACGCTGGCAGTCGCATTATTGCCACCAAAGCCTTTCGAGTTCAAAAACGCCACATCCATAGACATTTCGGTGTCTTGTAAGAGAATATTTAGATTCTCGTCGACTACATCATCCGCAATGGTCGTCGCTGTTTTGATGC
>CAYGNS010000689.1:0-1629 GCA_964351295.1 uncultured Gammaproteobacteria bacterium | reverse complement strand
GTGTACTGTTGCTCAATAGCGTGCTCACGGTAGAGCACGGCGCTGCTGGTAGCCATCAAAAGCTTGGTTGGGAGCAGTTAACAGACGCCATAATTCACGCCATTAGTCATCATCGAAATAATGTGGTGTTTCTATTATGGGGTGCGCACGCACGTAGCAAAAAGACGTTAATCGACGCTCGCAAGCATCTAATTCTAACCGCGCCACACCCTTCTCCGCTTTCGGTATATCGCGGGTTTTATGGGTGTCGACATTTTTCTAAAGCTAACGATTATTTGAGTGCTCATGGCGGAATTCCGATTAATTGGCAATTATCGTAAGTGCCCTCAGCTAGTTACGTTCTAGGGCGGCGAAGACTTATGCAACGCAAAATTGTGCATGTTGATATGGATGCGTTCTTTGCTTCGGTTGAACAGCGCGATAACCCAGACCTGCGCGGCAAGCCCGTGATTGTTGGGGGCGATCCGCAAAGTCGTGGGGTGGTTGCGGCGTGTAGCTACGAAGCACGAGCTTTTGGTATTCACTCGGCCATGCCGAGTGCTCGGGCCGTCAAGCTCTGTCCCCACGCACAGTTTTTAAAACCACGCTTTGAGGCCTACCGCGAAGCGTCTCAGCAAATCCACGAGGTGTTTAAGCGCTACGCGCAGGCGGTGGAGCCACTGTCTTTAGATGAAGCGTATTTGGATGTAACCGATGCTGCACTGCGCTACGGCAGCGCCACGGAGGTGGCGAAACGTATAAAACAAGAGATATTCTCGGCCACCCAGTTAACCGCGTCAGCGGGCGTTTCTTATAATAAATTTCTGGCCAAAATCGCGTCTGACCTTGATAAACCTAATGGCCTTGCCGTGATTACACCCGCGGCCGCACAAGCCTTTATTGAAACTTTAGCCATTCGCAAATTTCATGGAATCGGGAGGGTTACCGAGAACCGCATGCATGAGCTTGGTATTTTTACGGGCCGCGACCTTAAGCAGGCAAGCTTAGTACAATTGCAAACGCACTTTGGGCGTGCAGGGGAGTATTACTACAATATTGCGCGAGGGGTTGATAATCGACCAGTGAGCCGCGCGCGTAAATCCAAATCAATCGGTAGCGAGACCACTTTTGTTGATAACGTGGTTGATAAAAAAATGATTTGGCAAACCTTGTTAGAGCTCGCGACGTCGGTGGTGGCGAGTTTGGATAAGCGCAACTATGCCGCACGAACTATTACGGTGAAAGCACGGTATAGCGATTTTGTTTTAATTACGCGCAGCAAAACGCCGCCCGAGCCCGCAACGAGTCTTGCAGACTTCAAATTATGGATGCCAGATCTGCTTAAGCGCACTGAAGTTGGTCGGCGCCCGATTCGTTTGATTGGCGTTACGGCGCACAACATTGTTGATCGACCGAGCCTTGTGCGCGACAGTGCTGAGACTGCTTGGGAGAGCGAGTCTAGCGAACTCCAACTTGGATTGTTTTAGCGCGCGTGCTCTTAGACAGACGATTACGGTTTCTGTTGAGCGCTATTCGGGACTGGTATCGATGGCCTATCTGGAATAATATTCGGTGCTTGGCGTAACACAATAATAACAATATGAGCCGACGACAAAGATTCTATCGCTATCTATTATACGACTTGTTGGG
>CAYGNS010000688.1:1371-1635 GCA_964351295.1 uncultured Gammaproteobacteria bacterium | reverse complement strand
GAATCGTATTTGTTACGCGAAGAAATTAGTGCCATCAAAACCACGCTTGCTAAAACCCAAGGCAACAAAACTAAAGCAGCCGCGCTTCTCGGACTGTCATTTCGTGCGTTTCGCTATAAGATAGCTAAACATGGCTTGGAGTGACAAAATTTGTCACCTCTTACGGCCTTAACTAAACACGCACCGAATATATTTATTTCATTTTAAAATAAACAACTTAGACCTTTAAAACTAGATTAATTAAAAAATGTTAACAATAAGTAA
>CAYGNS010000688.1:0-1361 GCA_964351295.1 uncultured Gammaproteobacteria bacterium | reverse complement strand
ATTTGTAACGATCTTTTGCTATAAATAGCTGAGGTTGTCTGAAGCACAAGACGTCGCCCCAACAGCTAAAAAAAGCACACGGGCACGCCTCACACTTTGTGAGAACTTGCAAGAAACTAGGTCTATTGGTGACCTAGACAAAGTATCGAGATAGCTAGGGCTAGAGGATCAAACTTAAAAATGTACTGCCTCATTATTTCTGGCTTTTCGGTAGCAATAAATTAGTCTGAAGACGCTTTCTTGCATCATCTTGCTTGAACGAACATTCAGAGAACAAATGTAAACAAGTGACGTGAGAAAACACTCCAATCTATTTTCGAGCGCATCAATACATATTTTCAAACTTATAACTACCTAGGAACACTGATATGAAAAACCTACCTACCCAATACAAAAAAGCCAAGGGCTTTACGTTAATCGAGCTTATGATCGTCGTAGCGATCATCGGCATTCTAGCTGCGGTGGCTTTGCCTGCTTACCAAAATTACACTTACAAAGCACGGGTATCAGAAATCGTACTCGCTGCCTCAGCGTGTCGAACAGCGGTAAGCGAAGTAGTTGCTTCAACTGGCGCATTCCCAGCTGGCAACGTCTGTGGAACCATCACTAGCCAATTCGTGGCTAGCGTAGTGAACGCAGATGGCACTGGCGTAATCACCGCGACTGCAGCAACAGATGCTACTAATTTGGGTGGCGCGTCTGCTGGCACGATTACCTTAACACCCGATGCTATCGCCAATAACTCAGTACCTGGTTGGACTTGTGCAGGGTCGATTCCTGCAGATCTGCGCCCTGGTTCTTGTCAAGGCTAGTTGTATCACGCTTTTCTGGAGTACAACTCCGCCCTAGCAGATTGCTAGCAGGTTAAAAAGCGTAAATAGAGGGGCTCCTATCTTTAGGAGCCCTTTTTTTATGTCCTGAATACGCAGTCATATCAATACACCGACATAGTCCAAAGCCCTAACCGCATTTTTTAAAGTTTTGCTAGAGGCCGCGGAACAGACTGTGGTAACTTAGTCAGTATAGTTGTTTGAAAAGGCCCAACGATTCCACTCGATGAACAAAGAAGTTGAACAACCCAAATTAGTCCGCGCGTTAGTCAATCTTGGTTTAGCGACCAACGAAGCCACGCAGAAAGTCACGGAGCGTGGGCGCAATCGTAAAAAACTCTTTGAGGAGCTTAGCGCCAAAGGCGTGGCGACAGCACCCGCTATCGCGCGTGGCTTTTCCAATACATTTGGCAATCCGCGCGTTGATTTAAGTGCCTTCGACGAAACACTGTTTCCGGCCTCCTTGATTAATGTAAAACTCATGGAGAGCCACTTTGTATTGCCCATCGCAAAAAAGGGACAGAAGCTGGT
>CAYGNS010000687.1:0-1636 GCA_964351295.1 uncultured Gammaproteobacteria bacterium | reverse complement strand
AGTGAGTATGCTTAACCCAGCTTGCTCGGCCCACGCAAAGCCCGCTTCTACAAGTAATTCGGCTAAGCCTTGCCCGCGCTGTGAGTCTGGAACAAAGGTTCTCACAAAATCAACGCTGCCCGCCGCAGTGTCAACGCTATACCGCAGTAGTGCTCGATCATCACCCTCTATGTCTATAAAGAATTCTTGCGCTGCTTGATCATGTTGTACCACGTGCGCGTTGGGGGAAGTGGTTGCCATTATTGAGTCTCCAATAAGTTATAAGTGGGGTTGCCTTCAGCGTACCAGAAAGCCGCCTTGTGCATAACCTGCCCGAAATATTGGGCGGACAAATGTGTCTTCAACCATTGCTGCAACCTCGCCGGAGCCTGAGCTGCAAAGCGCGACTGATCCACCAAGCTACACTGTCTAACAAATGGCAGAATAGCCCAGTCAATAAGCGACGGGGAGGCATTGAGTAACCCGATGCTGCCTGTAGAAGCAACCAATAAATGCTGGTCTAGGGTCTCGAGCAGCGGGTGTAATTTATTCCAATAATCTTGCTGGGATTGCTCGGGAAAGCGATCAAAGTATTTGTAGCGATCGAGCCAATATTTAAACTCGGTGTCGTTGGCCAACACCAATGGGTGCTCCAATTCTTGTGCATTCAGGCCATCTTCAATGTGCGATTCGCACTGGCGCGTTGCCCAGCGCATAATGTCTAGGCTTTCATCAATCACGTTGCCGTCGGGTAAACATAAGACTGGCACCGTCGCTTTGTCAGACACCGCAAGCAGCGCCGACGGCTTACTGGCCAGCTTAACTTCGCGCACTTCGCAATTGCAGCGGCTGACGACCAGAGCTAGACGCGCACGAATGGCATAGGGGCAACGACGAAAACTGTACAGAATGGGCAAAGACACGGAATTAAGGGCGGGCGTTGACGAGTAAGACAATAATCGGCTTAGCGCGGAAACCCAAACAGCCCCTTCTCGATAATACTGTTAACCGTGCTCGGCGGCAGCGACTGCTCCCATTCACCGCGGCCTTTGGGTATTTGACCTACAATCTCACGGGCTGAAACACTGAGATTAGCGACGTTCATAATCTCGGCGCCGACCATCGCTTTATTATGAATAAGATGCTGGAGCAAAAACTTTAAATCGGGGCTTACATCAACAGTATCTAAGGTAATCAATTTACCCTGCTTGATAGTGGGATAAACATATACGTTGGTGTTGTCTGAAAAGAGCTTACCAAAGGCCTCCAGAATGCCGCCCTCTAACCCAGCGTAATATTCTTCCGCAAACAGGTAATCAAAATCCAGCACACTGAGCATAATGCCGATTCTATTGGGAGTGTAACGACGTATCCACGAGCGCAGCCTAAAGAAGCGCAAGTAATCTGAGATGAGCACCGAAAACCCTAAATCATTGAGTAGATCAACGCGTGCCAAAAAATCCGAATCCGCATCTGAGCTCGGTGCGCTCAGCTCGTTCATAGTAATTTCTGCGATCACTAGCACGTTGCTTTCGTCAACGGCCTCTTCAACCGAAAATTGCTTAATGGCCGCCGCTTGCATATCTAAATGCACTTTAGTAGGCGGCTTAAACGAACCGCGTATTACGATGGGATCGCGTTTACGTAAAGCGGAGGC
>CAYGNS010000686.1:0-1646 GCA_964351295.1 uncultured Gammaproteobacteria bacterium | reverse complement strand
GCCATCAAGCGAGCAATTTCCATCACTTGCTCTTGATATAGAATCACCCCAAATGTTTCCCTTAGGACTGGCTCCAACATTGGATCGAGATAGCTGGTAGGCTCGCGACCAAATTTACGATCACAGTATATTTTCTCCATCCCAGCGCGCAGCGGACCAGGTCGATAGAGAGCCAATAAAGCCACGATGTCGTTAAATTGGGACGGCTGCAAGTTTTTAATCAGCTCTTTCATTCCCGGTGATTCCAGCTGAAAAATCGCAGTAGTTAGGCCGCGCTTTAAAAGATTATAAGTTGCGGCGTCGTCCAAACTCAGGCGTTCGAGACACAAAGGCTCCGCTCCCACCGACCTCTCAGCATTAATGGCTTTAACTGCCATATCGATGATTGTAAGATTGCGTAAGCCGAGAAAGTCAAACTTGACGAGACCAATGGCTTCTAGATCATCTTTATCAAATTGGGAAACAATTTGTTCGGAATCGCGCTCGCAATACAGGGGCGTGAAATCAGTGAGGTCCGTGGGAGCAATCACTACGCCCCCCGCATGCTTGCCCACATTCCGTGTCAACCCTTCGAGTTTGAGAGCGGTATTGATCAACTCAGTGATCTCTTCTTCGCTCTCATAGCGCCCCCGTAGTTCAGGTTCCTTCTCCAGAGCCAAAGACAACGTCATATTCAGCTCATTGGGAATTAACTTGGCAACTCCGTCAACGTGCCCGTAGGACATGCCAAGCACTCGGCCCACATCTCGAATTACTCCCTTCGCGCCCATAGTGCCAAAGGTTATGATTTGCGACACTTTGTTGCGCCCATACTTGTTGGCCACATACTCAATGACGCGTTCGCGTCCCTCTATGCAGAAGTCCACATCGAAGTCAGGCATGGAAATGCGCTCGGGGTTTAAAAAACGCTCAAACAGCAACTGATGCTCAATGGGATCTATATCGGTAATACCGAGCGCATACGCTACTAGCGAACCCGCTCCCGAACCACGACCGGGCCCAACGGGCACATCGTTTTGTTTAGCCCATTGAATAAAATCAGCCACAATCAAAAAGTAGCCTGGAAACCCCATCTCCAAAATGACCTCAAGCTCATAATCCATACGCTTGCGGTATTCTTCTAAAATTGCGGGCGACGGCCCCTGTGCAAAGCGCCGCTCTAACAGGCGGTCTAGATTCTGGTAACTTTGATCCCGCAAAAACGACTCTTCATTGAAGCCTGGCGGAATGGGGAAATCGGGCAAAAAGTATTCACCCATGCGCATCTCAAAATTACAGCGTTTGGCAATTTCTGTCGTGTTCTCAATAGCGCTCGGAAGATCCGCAAACAAGGCTTCCATGGCGGCGCCCGATTTCAAAAACTGGGCTGGAGTATGGTGCTTAGTCCGTCGCGGGTCGTTAAGCACGCGGCCTTCGTTTATACAAACCCGTACTTCATGCACATCGTAGTCATGTTCGTGCATAAAATACACGTCATTGGTCGCTACCAGAGGTACTCCATGCTGCGCCGCTAAGCGAGCCGCGCTGGCGATATACTCCTCTTCATAGTCCTTACCAATCCGCTGAATTTCGATATAGAAACGCCCGGGAAACATTTGCAAGTAGTCATCTAACAACGACTTGGCTAAAGTCGGTCGCCCCGACAG
>CAYGNS010000685.1:0-1655 GCA_964351295.1 uncultured Gammaproteobacteria bacterium | reverse complement strand
CCATTAGGCTGAGTGAGCTTGAGCAGTCGTCCGCCCGAGCCATCCTCCAACACCCAAACCGCCCCGTCTGGACCCTGCTCAAGTTCGCGAATTCGCGCTCCCATAGCAAATCGCTCAACTTCTGCTGCATTGTCGCCCGCTATTTGCACACGAATAATAGCCTGTGACTTGAGTCCAGCGATGAGTAGTGAATTCTTCCATTCTGGGAACTCGTCGCCAGTATAGAAAATCACTTCGGCTGGCGCTATTGTGGGTGTCCACCAAGCTTTGGGCGCTTCAAATTCAGGCCGCGTATCGTGATCGGGAATCTCTTCGCCGCCATAATGATCGCCATTCGATACCGTGGGATAACCGTAATCCTTACCTGGTTTCACGAGGTTCAGTTCATCACCGTGCAGCGGCCCCATCTCTGAATTCCACAGTCTTCCTTGGGCGTCAAACGCCAATCCAAGTGGGTTGCGATGGCCGAGTGACCATATCTGTGACGCGACACCACCTTGAGCATAAAAGGGGTTGCTCGAAGGCACACTGCCATCATCACGTAGCCGCACTATTTTGCCCAGGTTGCTCTGCATATCTTGGGCGGGCGTGAATTTTTGACGTTCGCCCGACGATATAAATAAATAGCCGTCGCGATCAAACGCCATTCTATGCCCATAGTGCCCAGCGCCCGTGACTTTAGGGGTTTGCCTCCAAATCACTTCCACATCGCTGAGGCGGCCGCCGCCAGTCGCATCCAGGCTTAAAGTTCCTCTAGCTACGGCTGCTCCGCGAGTGTCACCCTCACCCGCTTCGGCATAACTTAGATAGACTCTATTATTAGTCTTAAATTCTGGGTGCAAGATCACATCACCCAAGCCGCCTTGCCCCTGATAATCTACATCGGGTAGCCCATCGATGGGGCCTGAAACGTCGCCAGCTTGTGTCACGATCAATAGGCGACCCCGCTTTTCGGTCACCAGCATGCGGCCATCAGGCAGAAAAGTCATCGCCCAAGGCTCACTAAATATTGCAACCTCGGTGGTCTCGAACGGCAAATCGCTCTGGGCTAGAGCATGGCTCGATGTACCCACTGCGGTACTGACCGCTGCGGCTGTGAGAATAGCCAGCGTACCTACAAAATTAACGATTACGCGAGTGTTCATGTTTTATTTGCTCATTTGTTGACCTTTGCGCTGCAAGCTTCGCACACCAGCCATGAACCGAACGTAAAATCGTTACAGACCGATCCGCATGAGAACGATCCGCAAAGCGAGCAACTGCCGCTACGTTAGCGATACAATTAAGTACGCCGTGCGGGTGCGCCATTCGATGGGTATGCAGTACGATTGCAGCCCTTTAGCCAACACGATGCCACGCAATGGCGCGCGTACCGCAACAGGGGGGGCTAACTCAAACCGCGAACCAAACACCTCGCGCGCATTGCCCGCGATGGTGTTCGCGATTTCACCCACAAGGTCCAACATTAATTCAGGTGTGTGCCGCCCTTTTTCACCATACCGAGCGATCAACATAACCAACATCGACGCTGGCGCGCTAAACATCACCGTACCTTGATTGCGACCCGTAATACCGATTACACCAGTAAATTCCAACACGTGCTTGTCGATACCATCAATTAGATAAGGCGTACCCACATTGGGTGGGGACTGCGT
>CAYGNS010000684.1:0-1659 GCA_964351295.1 uncultured Gammaproteobacteria bacterium | reverse complement strand
TTACTGTTCAGACCAATACTCTGCAAACCATAAGACGCACCCGCATGCCAAGCGCGCTGACTAATGGGCACAAACTGGATTAATTGTCCGCTGCGTGTGATGAAAAAATGCGCGGACACCTCAACGCCTTCCAACACGGCGTAAAAGGGATGCTCGGCAATCACGAGCTCGTTACGGAATAACTGTGCCACCGGATGTTGCGCAAAATCATCTGCTCGATAATATTCACCTGGCGGCAAGCTGATCGAATGCAATATCACGCATTCGATTACGCTGCCTGAGGGGCGTTCATCGTAATTGGGCGAAGGCCAGTATTGCGCTTCGTCACAGAGGCCATTGTGTGGATTGATATACACTAAAAGAATGCTCTATTTGGCCTATAGCTCATTACGCTCGAGGGTCACAGCACACCAAAATACAGGAGCACGAGCAACACAATGCCCGCGTAGAGCGCTGCCACAAGGTCGTCCAGCATAATGCCAATGCCCCCATGTATACGCTTGTCCAACCACCCAATGGGCCACGGTTTTAGAATATCGAACACACGAAAGAACAAAAAGCCAAAGCATAGGGCCGTCAGCGTAAACCGCCCAAATATCATTGTTACAAATATACGGACTATTTCATCCCATACGATGGCGCCATGATCGGCCACGCCAATATCAGTGGTGGTACGCTCACACAAAAATACGCCAACCAACGTCATAGCGAGACAGAGTAATCCAAAAGTCCAAGTTTGCGTACCAACCAACGGCTCGATAAGCAATAACAGGACGCAACCCATCGCAGTACCCCAAGTGCCCGGTGCGGGTCGCAGTAAGCCGCTACCAAAGCCCAGGGCAAAAAAATGCACTGGATTGGCAAGATCAAACGGTGCTGATTGCGGTGTTTTCAATTTCTTCATAGGGTCACCAACTGGCTAATAGGACAAAGGCTGAAAACAAAGGCCAACACACGCGCTCGCCTCTTGTTAAAAATGCTCATACGCGTAGGCAGACAATCCATAACGGGTTTGTGCATCTTGCATCCACAGAAGACACTCATCCGTTGGACGTTGTGGATCATCTAAGGCACGCACCGAGCCGATCACCGACACCTTGCTCTGCAACAACGGGAAGCGCGTTCGCCACGCAGTGTAATCATCGGAGGAAATGGTAAACGCCAGCTCATAATCTTCGCCACCATACAGCGCCCAAGCCTTAACCGCATTCTGATCGAGCTCCTTAATCGACTGCAATGCGGGATGTACAGGTATGGTGCCCCATTCGATCTGCGCGCACATCTGCGACGCTCGTAGTATATGTTGTAGATCGCCAGCTAAACCATCGGAGATATCAATGCAACTACTGGCAAAGCCGACCAATGATTGGCCAATAATCAATTGCGCTTGGGGACGTGTTAAACAGGCAAGTAAAGACTCATGGGCCGCTTGGTCGAGGGTATTGAGCGACGCTGGTATAGGCTCTTTATTGCGCTGAGCTTGTGCAAGTACTAATCCTGCCGCCGCACCGCCCAAACTACCCGTAACACACACAAGGTCATTAGACTTAGCTCCGGTTCTGAGCAAGGCCTTGCCTTGTTCTATGGTTCCCATTACCGTCAACGTGAGGGACAGGGGCCCCTTAGTCGTATCACCCCCTATCACGGCTAGGTCTAATT
>CAYGNS010000683.1:0-1662 GCA_964351295.1 uncultured Gammaproteobacteria bacterium | reverse complement strand
GTTCAACGTTGGAGTCTATAGTTTGTGGGTGCGTCTGCGTCGCGACTAAATCCAATGTACGCTGCCAGGTAGTGTATTGCGTTGCAGGAATAACGATAGTCTGCACACCAACTTGTGCGCAAGCGCGCATTACCGCGATACGGTCATCATCAAAGTCTGTAAAATCCAGATGGCAGTGTGTGTCGATTAACGCTTGGGTCATAGCGCGCAGTGTAGCCCAAGTAGTAGTGAAAATGATTAGTAGTAAAATAAGTTAGCGCTTAGAGTGAATTATGCCGTTAGAAAGTAATATGGATTATGCCAAGCGGTTTGGTGGCATTGCTCGTGTTTATGGCGAGGCGGGGTTCGCTCGTTTACAGCGTGCCCATGTTTGTGTGATCGGCTTGGGTGGCGTAGGATCATGGGCGGCTGAGGCGCTGGCTCGCAGCGGCGTGGGCGCGTTGACCCTAATCGACATGGACGTAGTAGCGGAGTCGAATATAAATCGGCAATTGGTAGCCACCTCGGATCAACTCGGGCGCGATAAAATTGCGGTGATGCAAGCGCGTATAGAGCTTATTAATCCGGTGTGCAAAGTGACCTCGGTCGACGAGTTTGTAAGCCGCGACAATCTTGTGCAATTACTGGGCCACGGTTTTAGTTTTGTAATTGATTGCATTGATGACTTTCGCACTAAAGCCGCCCTGATCGCATTTTGCCGTCAGCAGCGGATTAAGCTGGTAACGACCGGTGGCGCGGGCGGGCAAGTAGACCCAAGTAAAATTGTGTTGGCAGACCTCAGTAATACCGAACACGACGTATTGTTGGCGCGCACACGCAAATTATTGCGTCAGGATTATGGGTTTTCGAAAAATCTTAAGCGTAGTTTTGGGGTTAAGGCGGTGTACTCAAAAGAGCAACTCAACTACCCTGATGGGGCTGGTGGCGTACAAGCCCAGCGGCCTAAATCAGGTGAGTCAACAGAGACCCTAAATGGTCTTAATTGCGCTGGCGGATTAGGTTCAATCACACATGTAACGGCAAGCTTTGCGATGTTCGCGGTTGCCCACGTTCTTAATAGTCTTGCGCAAGCGAGCGATTCTTAGATTTCAGTCCATGCACGATATTGTTTTAACCACGCTTAACGCGCGCTACATTCATAGCGCCTTCGGCTTGCGCTATCTGCAAGCCAATTTGCATGAGTTGCGTGAGCGTTCGGTGCTGTTGGAGTTTGTGCTTGATGTAAAACCTGAAGATGCCGCCGAGGCTATCTTGGCGCAACACCCAAAGATTGTCGGCTTTAGTGTGTACATCTGGAACGTTGTGCAAACGGAACGCATTGTGCGCCTTCTGCGCGCAATCGCACCGCAAATTAAGATTGTGCTGGGTGGCCCAGAGGTAAGCTATGAGATTGAGGAACAAAGCATAGTGCAGCTTGCCGATCACGTGGTTACAGGCTGGGGCGAGAAGAGCTTTTACGATCTGTGCGGCCACTTGTTGCAGGGTGACGCGGCCAAGGCGAATGATGAATCTTCGCAGGATGCGTTTGCCAAGATAGTGGTGGGGCAACAACTGCCACTCGCCGAGATCGAGCTACCGTATGACTTTTACAACAGCGACGATGTGGCTAATCGTTTGCTATATGTTGAGGGGGGCCGGGGGTGTCCGTACGAAAGGGAGATT
>CAYGNS010000682.1:0-1663 GCA_964351295.1 uncultured Gammaproteobacteria bacterium | reverse complement strand
GTGCTAAGTTCAGCAACAAGTTGGCCATCTTCATCAACTGACCACAAGAATACTCGCGGCGAGCCATCAACCGGTAATTCAACAATTGCGCCCGTCCCATCAGGATTGGTACTTAGGTGCTGCAAAGTACCTTGCGCCGGGATGAGCTGTTGCGAGTCTGTGCGAGGGTTGTAGATCCACAAAGAATCACCCACTGGGTCGGCCGCTATTCCCACATAACACCCATTCACAGCGCCCGCTAAACGAGTCTCCCCGAACTGCCAATGTGGGTAGCCAAACTCGCTCGTTAAATGAGACAAGCGACGGCATTCGTGTGAACCCACATCAATTCGGTAAACATTCCAAAAGTTATCAAACTCATCTTGGCCGTTGGCGAAATCGATGGCGCACAGTAATTGGCCAAGGTCATCAAACGATAATTGACAATAACTCGCCGAGTGATCACTGGGCAGACTACGCACGTGTTCTAAGCACACATCCCGAGCGTTAACGTTCAATGAGGCTAGTTTTAAGGTATTGGCGTCCCACGGCATATTGGGATGCTGCCATTCAATCCAAGCCACATTCTGCCGCACAGGATCAAAGACTAAATTCGCATAAAAATCAGAGCCTTGCTGTAACTCCACTAGCGATGCATCGGCTTGATCCAAGCGCACAGCAACAATAGCTGCGCGCGGTTCGGGTAGTTCAGGATGGACAATCTCGGCAATCGCGAGCGCCAAGACGGGTGTCACTAGCTGCACATCACTCAGGGCAACGGAGTACAACTCCCCAAGACCACCGTGCAAAGGACTCACGCGCTGCGGCGTCGACATCTGTTGATCTGAGACTTCGCAGCGATGCAGGCATTTATCAGTGCGGTTAATAAAAAAAATAGTGTTGCCAAACACCCAGAATGGTTTGCCGCCATATTCATGGATATCGCTTTGTAGATCATACGGTTCTGGCGTTGACTGCACGGCGAATGACGTATCCTCACCCAGCGGCGCTAGACACAGCGCATTACGCAGTCGACCCGAGACGGAATCGGGCATGCTTTGTAAGTACAATAACTGGCGCCCAATCCTGTGCGGATACAGCTTGGTTGTACCCGGCTCGAATACCTCCTGTAGAGATACCTCAGATTTCCATTCCAAATGAGTGCGCGAAGATTTGCTCATCTCTTTTCCGAGGCGATCACATCATTCTATCAACCAATACACAATAGTGTCTTGGTCTAAAACAACGCGGTTACTGTGCATCTTCTTTCGGAGCTACTGGCTTCCAAGTGATTATGCTATCGCGGCCTATTGAGTTTTGTTCGAAAAATTCGGGGCTCACTTCTAAAGCTGCCACGATTGGCGCGTTTGGGGTATAGCGAGGGGCGCCACCCGTGGGGCCATACGGGAACATTTTGTACATGCTATCTATTGCGCCTTGGGCATCAACAAAGGCAATATCAATGGGTGCAATCACGTTGTGCATATGAAAACTCGGTAGCACTTCCATGCCAAATAAAAATAATATGGGCATAGCCGCGATTTGTTCGGCACAAACCCTTTGAAAACCCTGCCCGCGGGTGTAATTGTTGTCGGCGATTTTCACCTTAAGTTGTACCTGGCGCCCCGAAGGGCTAGCAATGGTAACGATCCCATCGCGCATCGCTTGTAACGCGCGGTTGTCC
>CAYGNS010000681.1:0-1663 GCA_964351295.1 uncultured Gammaproteobacteria bacterium | reverse complement strand
CACATCAGCAACAACCAACCGATGGGCTTCTCAAAGCGCATCAACGCTAGATAATCCGCCACCTTTGCCATGTTTTTCTCTGCTGATTTCATTCTAATCTGAAGATCTTACCAATGCGATGCTATGAAAATTCAAAGCAGTCTTAGATGGCCCGCAAGCTTTTAAAGCCACGATGGTTGATGCGCAAGCGATCAATATATCGCTGCAAACTCGCGAGCGCGATACTCAACACGAGCATAATGATAACGGTTGTAAACATAAAATAAATTTTGGCGTGCAAGCCAACGCCAAACAAATGCTGAGCTAGAAACATAGCCAAATAGTGCGTTAAAAAAACGGGGTAAGCTAAATCACCCAACCATTGGTCTACGGCCCGCACTCTAACTGGGATATGCTTAAAGTGGGTGGCGTAGAAAAACAGCGGTAAAGACAACATAATGCCCAAGCCCACCTCTTGCACCGCAAAGTTATACCAAGCCGAAAAGGCAGGGAGTATCACCACAAACAAGATGGCAAAATAAGCCCATAAGATCAATGCACCGTGCTTGAGCTCTGCCTGTTCTGACGCACTCAGAAGACCAAGCAGAAAGACGACCAACATCGTGGGAATATGAAAATAGCCAAAATTAGCCATATCCCACCGCCCTGGTTCGGCCATTAAGCTCATTGTAAGAAGTGCGGCAGAGAGCAAGGCAACAACACCAATGGTCCGACCTTTGAGAATAAAGAGCAAAGGTACTAACAAATAAAAATGCAGCTCGACGGCAAGCGACCAAGCAGGCGGAACAATAGGGCGTGCTGCTATGCTAGGAAACAAATCGATCGCTGAACCCACCGCGTAGTTTACGGGCAGTAGCAGAAAATCAAATAGCACTTTGCTCGATTCAAACGACACGAATTCATATGTATTGTGGACAGATTCTCCCAACATGCCGTAGGCTACTAAACTGGCCAACAACACAATCCAGTATTGCGGAAAGATCTTAATACACCGATCTAAATAAAAGGCGCGCACGGGCTGAGATGAGTGAGATTTAAAGCGCGTATAGCTCTTCATCATTAGAAAACCACTAATGAAATAAAAGACAATGACCGCCGTAATACCCAAATTAAGCTTTAGCCCAGCCTCAGGGAAATGTGATAAAAACACGCAATACGCCAAAATAAAACGCAATACTCCAAGCATGAATCGTTACCGTCTAAGTGCCGTGCGGGGTGTGAGTCGATCTAAAAACAGACAGTAGTGAGAGCCTAGCTTAGGCATTAACGTAGTCCTCGCGTTGACCTATCCATCGTTCTATTAGCAAATCAACGTGTTGTGGCGCCGTTTGTTGCAGCGCGGTTGCGCAAGGTTCAATTTCACTTAACCAGGCCTGGTCGCGAATTATATCAGCAACGCGAAACGTTACACTGCCAGTCTGCCGCGTACCGAGCACCTCGCCGGCGCCGCGAATCTCGAGGTCCTTTTGGGCAATCACAAAACCATCATTGGTTTTACGCAGCGTTTCTAAGCGCTGCTGAGCATGGCCTGACAAAGGGCTTTGATACAATAATATGCAAAACGATTGTTCGCTTCCGCGCCCCACGCGCCCCCGCAATTGATGCAGTTGAGCGAGCCCCATACGCTCTGCGTTTTCAATAATCATCAAGCTCGCATTCGGCA
>CAYGNS010000680.1:0-1663 GCA_964351295.1 uncultured Gammaproteobacteria bacterium | reverse complement strand
ATTTTAAGCTTTGACCGTACAAGCACGCAAAGCCTTGTTATACTCGAGCGCGGTGCATTAATAATTTACGCGTATTATCGCACCTGCATCATGGTACACATCAGGGCTATCGATAAGGTTCTCAGCATATTTCTCAGCGGGGTTAACCACAGGGTTAACAACGTTGGATGCGCTCGATTTACCATACTAGAAGCCTGTTAACTCATCGGGGCGCAGTATAACGCATCTCCCCTGTTAGTGGGCATTGCGCGGTGCAGACGAACTTTAGAGTATTATCGTTCAGTGGTACCTTTGCGCGATCTCACCCATTTAGGCATTGTATTCAACCAATGATCATTAACCGCTCGTTTGTTACCGAAGTTTTGCGCACTACGCTCGCGGTTACCTTTGTGATCGTGAGTATTTTTCTAGTGATGCGCGTAATGGGGTTTTTAAGTCAGGCGGCCGAAGGCTTGATTCCCATTAGTGGAGTGCTGAGTTTGGTGGCCTTAAAAATGGTCGCGTATTTAGACGTAATGATTCCATTGATGTTCTATATTGCGCTCCTTATGGTCCTCAATCGTTGGTACTCAGACCGTGAGATGGCCGTATTAGCCAGCGCCGGCGTGGGTATCACACACTTTTTGCGTCCTCTCACGTTGCTCGTTTTAGTGGTGAACGGCGTTGTGGTGTTTTGCGCTTTTTTTCTAACCCCCATGTCTTTAGCCCGCGGATACGACTTAGAACGCGGATACCGGCAAAGCAGCGAAGTGTCGGGCATTGTGACGGGTAAGTTTGTCGAAGCAAAGGGAGGTAACGGTGTCTATTTTGTGGAGGACTACAATCGATCCACGGGCAATTACGAAGGCGTGTTTGTGTACCGCGCATCGTTTAATCGCGAAGGCGTGGTAGTTGCGCAGCAAGCGTTTCGTATGGAAGACCCTAATACACAAGATCAGTTCTTGGTGTTGGTCAACGGGTCACGCTATGAGGGCAATCCAGGGTCGCCAGATTACCGCGTTATTGATTTTGAAAAATACGCGTTGCGCTTGGAGCCCAATAATCAGACCACTTTGTCGTTACCGATTCGAGCTCGCAGCAATACCGAGTTGATGGCATCGGATGAACCTAAGTTTCGTAGTGAATGGTATTGGCGCGTAGCGAAAGTCTTCACGCTGCCAATATTAGCCTTATTTGCGCTGGCCCTGAGTCATGTTGATACGCGGCAAGGAAAGTCGAGCGGGCTCATGCTCGCTTTCTTGGTATACCTCACCTATACCAATTTGCTTGGTTATACTGTGGCCTTGATTAAAAATGGCGAAGCCGAAAGCGGCATGCCTATTTGGATTGTGCACGGTACTTATTTCATACTAGCGGTCTATTGTTTATACCGCCGCAATTACAATCTTCCCTTGCTTCCCGCGTTTCGACCTTGGCGCGTTACGGTACCGACCTAAACTATCCTTAGGTAATCGCTCTAGAGACCATCGAATGAGAATTTTAGATATCTATATAGGCAAGATACTCGTCGGACACATAATGGTGACCGTAGTGGTGCTTCTAGGCTTATTCACGTTTGTGTCTTTTCTCGATGAGTTGGGCGATCTCGATCGTGGTAATTACGGTGTATTTCAGATTGTTCAGTACGTGATTCTAACCATTCCGAATATTCTCTACTTGATGC
>CAYGNS010000679.1:0-1674 GCA_964351295.1 uncultured Gammaproteobacteria bacterium | reverse complement strand
ACTGCCTAAAGACAGCTCCGTTGGATTTGTAAGCGGCGCAACTATCGGTAGCTTCACTGCGCTGGCAGCTGCGCGTAGTTCATTGCTACTTCGCCAAGATTGGGATGTCGAAGCCCAAGGCCTCTTTGGCGCCCCAGAAGTTCATGTTTATGTGGGTGACGATGTTCATACTTCCGTTCTGTCAGCGCTCCGATATCTTGGCTTTGGCTCTCAAAGGCTAATTCGTATAGACACAGACCAGCAAGGGCGCATGCTGGCAGACGATCTGGCGCGTCAGTGTGCGGGTCGTAGTGGTGCCAAACTGATCATCGCTCAGGCAGGCCAGATCAACACTGGTGCTTTCGACCCGTTTTCGGCAATAGCCGATATTGCCAGTGACAACGGGGCGTGGTTCCACGTGGATGGTGCTTTTGGATTATGGGCTCGCGCCGATCCCGAAATGCGTGCACTCACTAAGGGCATAGAACGGGCTGATTCCTGGGTCGTTGACGGGCACAAATGGCTGCAGGTGCCGTTTGACAGCGGCTATGCCATCGTTCGTGATACACAAGCGCTCTTAAATGCCATGACTACTGCAGCCTGCTATCTGCCGAAGCAGCAAACAAACGACAGGGTACCCGCCTTTTTGGTGCCTGAACTATCGCGCCGGGCGCGTGGTCTGCCAACTTGGGCTGCATTAAAATCTTTGGGCCGCAGCGGTATCATTGAGATGGTCCGTCGCCATTGCTCATTGGCTCGTATGATTGCACGAGACATGAATGCCACACCCGGAATTCAGGTGATGAACGAGGTGGTTCTCAACCAGCTTATACTACGGTTCGGTAAAGATGAAGATGGAATTGAACAGCGCATAGCATTCGCTAAAGCAGTTATAGACAGGTTGGTAAGCGAAGGAAATATCTTTGTCGGTGGCGCTAATTGGCGTGGAGAGTGGGTTATGCGAATATCTGTAATTTGTGATGCCACGACCATGGAGGATGCCAAATTGGCATCGGAATCAATTCGCAAGGCTTGGAGATATATCTCTCAATCAGGGGTTTTGAAAGACACGGCAATACGATAAGTAGGAAACCATGGTAAACCATCGGACAAAAAGACAACTCGCCGCAATCATGTCCGTGGATGTTGTCGGCTTTTCCCGTTTGATGGGTTTGGACGAAGATGGAACACTGGCTGTCCTCAAACGGCTGCAGAGGACCATCGTGTCACCACAGGTGTTCCACCATGGGGGACGCATTGCCAAGCTGATGGGCGATGGCGCAATCATCATTTTTTCGAGTGTGGTCGATGCGGTATCAGCAGGGATTGCTATTCAAAAGGCAAGGCCAGCCTTTAATGAGGGTATTTCTCTCGAACAGAATATTGCCATGCGCATTGGGATCAATCTTGGCGATGTGATTCTAGAGGGCACGGATATCTATGGTGATGGAGTGAACGTGGCAGCCCGCATACAAGAGGTATGTACGCCGGGTGGCGTGGCGCTTAGTGCAACAGCACATGAGCACGTGGACGGCAAGGTAGATGCTGATTTTGCGGATGTGGGTGAGCGGGTATTGAAAAACATCACCCGCAAAGTCCGAGTGTTTCGTTGGCCTAATACCCAAACACAGGACACGCCGCAGAGATTATCATTGCCCGACAAACCGTCGATTGCAGTTTTGCCATTTGATAACA
>CAYGNS010000678.1:0-1678 GCA_964351295.1 uncultured Gammaproteobacteria bacterium | reverse complement strand
GGTCGGATTTATATCTCCCATGAGCAATAATTTTTGCGCTACCTGCAATCGAGTTCGCCTGACCACCGAGGGGCAGTTGCTCTTATGTTTAGGTAACGAAGATGCGCTAGATTTAAAAACAATTTTACGGGACGCACAGGCAGCTGGCCTCGCCAGCGAGCAGGTTGAAGCGCGCATGGTGGTAGCTATTAAGGCGGCTCTACAACACAAGCCAAAGCGGCATGAGTTTGACCCGCGTGAGATCAAGATCCAGCGCTTTATGAGCGCAACGGGCGGTTAGGCGAGGCCGCAATGATTCCGGTTGTAAATCACCAATATCGTTACCTGTTGTTTTATTCGGCCAAAGTGGCGTGTACACATTTGCGGGAACTCTATTTAGCGCTGCATAGCGATGAGATGACCGTAGCGGAGCGAGCACAACTCGATGAGTATCATAATTTGAACGAGGTGTTTCCAATTGACTGGAATCGTGATTACTCTGAGTACGCGCGTTTTGTTGTTACTCGCAATCCATATCCACGCATAGTTAGCGCATTTCTCGACCAATACGTTTATCAACGTGGCGAGGCTGTTCAGGCCATGTTAAATGGGGTTGAACCTACATCGTTTATCGACTTTTTGCGCGCTTTGCGCGCGATTCCAGACGAGCAACGTGATGCTCACTTTCAAACACAAAGTTTTCTCACGCCCACGCTAGAGCTAGTGACGCGTCGAACCATGCGCTACCGATTACTCGGGCGCCGCAAAGCCCACGAGTTTCCGATAGACAACTGTTACGACGTGAGCCGACTGAAATCTGGGCTTGCGACCTTCTATCGTACAATTTTTGCCAAAGCCCCCGAACAGCTAACAGCATTTATGCGTCTGCAAGACAACGCGAAAGGTAAGCGCAATTCATTGCTGTATTCGTCTGAGGATATTGCAGATGCGGCCGAGCTGTCGGTTGAAGCGCTTGATGAAATGATGTTTGCGCCAAAACCTGAAGCGTTTTTGCGACGCGACGATGTGCGTGCCCTAGTGTGTGAGATTTATGAGCATGACTTTAAGCACTTCGGATATCCCAAAAATCGCATTCCGATAACGAAGCATTTAGCCACGCCAGCGCATATTCCTCCGGGCTTTGATTGGAAGTTATACCTAGAGTTTAATCCCGACGTCGCGAACTCCCCGTTTGTACGTAACCAGCGTTCGGCGCTGCGCCACTACTTAGAATTTAGTCCATACGATGACTATGAGCGAGCGTATAATCTCGAGACGCCTGCAGACTTTGATTGGCAGCGTTACCTTGCTTTGCATGCCGATTTACCTGCTGCGGGCATCCTCGATCGCGACGCAGCGCTGCGTCACTACCAAACCTTTGGACGACGCGAGAAGCGCGCTTTACGTTAGACGCGCTGCTTGCGTGCGTCGCGTGGGGTTGTCTTAATTTTGCCTCATTACTTTTTGCCACCACATTTCGCTATCCTTTTGAATCGATACTTTAAGCTTTGGAGATTTCATGTCAATTTACACTTTTTCAGCCACCGATATTCGTGGTCAAGAACTCAGTTTAGATACTTTTAAGGACAAGGTTCTGCTCATAGTCAACACCGCTAGTAAGTGTGGCTTTACCCCTCAATTTGCTGGTTTAGAGGCGTTGTATGCAGAACTAAAGGAGCAGGGCTTGATCGTGTTGGGG
>CAYGNS010000677.1:0-1678 GCA_964351295.1 uncultured Gammaproteobacteria bacterium | reverse complement strand
GCATCCACACGGGATGGGCAATGTGCAAATCCACAAACAAACTGGCCGTGAGCAGGATGATTATGCCAATAATAAACGACTTAGTAGCGGCAGCGCCTACGTAAGCGATCATGGCTTCGAAGAACGACAGCGGCGCGGCCAGGATCTCGTAGATGGTGCCGTTGAATTTGGGAAAGAAGATACCGAACGACGCATTCGAGAGACTTTGCGTAAGTAACGACAACATCGTAAGGCCCGGCACAATAAACAGCCCATACTCCACGCCGTCGATCGCGGTGATTTTAGAACCAATGGCAGCGCCAAACACCACAAAGTACAAAGACGTAGAAATAACAGGCGACGCGATGGTTTGAAATAATGTGTTCCACGCGCGCAACATTTCGGCACGATAAATTACATAGATGGCGTTGGTGTTCATCGTTTTGCCTCGGCGCGCGCTGGCGCTGCGGAAGGTTCGATTATTTGATGTACAAGCCCCACAAAAATATCCTCAAGCGAACTCTGCGTGGTTTTAATGTCTTTAAGCTGCATGCCGGCGTTGGAGATGTCTTGCAACAGTGCGGTAATACCCGTGGCATCGGCGGTTGTATCGTAAGTGTAGGTAATGGTTTCGCCGTTATTTGATAGCTCAATAGCGTAGTGTGCGAGCGACTCAGGCACAGCGCTCACGGGCGTGCGCAAATCAATTACCAGCTGCTTTTTACCGAGCTTATGCATTAGGTCGACCTTATTCTCAATGAGCAATATCTTACCCGCGTTGATCACCCCTACGCGGTCGGCAATTTCTTCGGCTTCTTCAATGTAGTGGGTAGTAAGAATAATAGTCACGCCCATGTCGCGTAGTTCTCTCACCAGTCGCCACATGTCTTTACGCAGCTCTACATCAACTCCCGCCGAAGGCTCATCTAAGAACAATACCCGCGGTTTATGCGAAAGCGCCTTGGCGATGAGCACACGCCGTTTCATACCCCCCGAAAGCATACGTAGTTGGTTATCTTTTTTGTCCCACAACGACAAATCGCGCAGCACTTTCTCGATGTGCGCTGGGTCGGGTTTATGACCATACAGACCGCGCGTAAAAGACACCGTGTTCCACACCGAATCAAACGCACCTAAGGTGAGCTCTTGCGGCACCAAACCCACCAACTGACGCGCCTGCCTGTACTGCTGCTGGTTATCAAATCCACCAATCAAAATCTGCCCCGCGGTGGGCGTAACAATGCCCGCAATGGCCGAAATAAGCGTTGTTTTACCCGCGCCATTAGGCCCGAGCAAGGCGAGGATCTCGCCCTCGACGATGTCTAAGCTCACATTATCGAGCGCATGAAAACCATTTCCGTAGACCTTAGAAAGCCCACGAATTTCTACAATATTTGTCATTTGATCCAATTTGGGAAAAGCGGTTTTTAACGAGGTCGTTGCGCTGAGTTACTGCTTGGCAGTACCCATGTTACGCGCACTATACACGGCAAAATTAATGGAAGGAGGTTAGCACGAATGCGGCACGAAAACTGTGTGGGAATTGTCAGATCCGCCGTCACCCCCGCGCACATCGGAAACGTCATCCCCGCGCACATCGGGAACGTCATCCCCAAGTCGTCGGGGATCAATTTTTTACCACGGTGCTGACCCCATGCATTCACGTCCCCGCCTCGGCACCTGCTCCTGCGTTGCACTC
>CAYGNS010000676.1:0-1692 GCA_964351295.1 uncultured Gammaproteobacteria bacterium | reverse complement strand
ATCACCACCTCACTCTGCCCCGCTTGATCGCCTTTTAACCAGTAACGCCAGATTCGATATCCGCCCGTTTCAGCAACGAAGAAAAAGTCCTCTTCTGGCGACAGTGCCACGCCATTGGCAAAACTTAAATCTTGCATCACCACCCGCGCAGTACCGTCGCTAATTGAATATTCAATAATACGCCCATGCAAGCCGTGCTCGTTTATATCCAACAAGCTCGCTTGTAACGTTCCACCAGCCACCTGCGGGTTGAATTTAGTGGAAGCATCACTCAAATAGATTATGCCGTTTGCAGTGATATCCAGATCATCGGCATACACAATCGGCGAACCGTCTACGCGATCAAGTTCTAAGCTCACTACGCCCGCCGCAGTTACTTTTTGCAGGCCCAAATAGGCATTAGCCACCCACAAGTTACCGTCCTGATCAAACGCGATGCCCAATGGCCGCCCACCTACATCAACCCAGCGCTGCGGCTGTGGGTCTGCGGAGTTGGCCGACCAACGCAGAATCCACCCTTCATGAGTAGTCGCATACGCGGTGCCTTCGCCATCGTCAATTACGGCTTCTGGCCCATGCAAACCATCTAAAGGCACCACTTCAAACTCTGACAAACGCTCATTCACCGCAAACACACCCTCGAGTGGCATGGGCGGTGGTGCATCCCATACGCGTGGGGCGATGGGTACAGGCCAAGCAACTAAATACAGACCAACAATAACAATGGTCGCCCCTATGAGCTGTGCGGTTAACTTCATGAATTCTCCTTTGGGTTTACACGAATAAAAATCGATGTACGTCGACCGATTGGGCATTTAAGCATGCCCTATAGTGTTGGCCGTCTATTTTTATAGCACTAAAAAAGCTTAAACAGTGAAGCCGCCATCGACCACGATACATTCGCCCGTAGTGTAGCTCGAGGCATCAGACACTAAATACAAAACGGTGCCCGCCATTTCTTCTGGCTCCGCATGTCGGGCCATAGGGATGGTGGCCATAGCTTGTTTATGAATGTGCTCGTTCTCGAATAACGCGCCCGCGAACTTGGTTTTCGTCAGCCCAGGCAGCAACGCATTTACGCGAATATTGTATTGCGCGCATTCTTTCGCAAACGCTTTGGTCATGCTGATTACGGCTGCCTTGGTGATTGAATAAATACCTTGATGCCAACCGGGATGCAATCCATTCACCGAGGCCGTATTCACGATTACCCCTCCGCCTTGATCACGCATCATTTTTCCGGCCACCGTCGACATAAAAAAGTAACCGCGAATGTTCACATCCACGGTTTTGTTAAACGCACCCAGATCGGTATCCAAAATGGGACCAAAAAAGGGATTAGTTGCGGCATTGTTTACGAGGATGTCTAAGCGTTGGTGCTTGGATTTAATGGCCGCGAATACCGTATCGATATGCTCCATATTGCCAATGTTACACGCGAGCGATTCGGCGGAGCCACCACTAGCCTTAATGCTTTTAACCACCGTGTCACAATCTTCTGCGCGGCGACTCGAGACAATCACGTGCGCGCCCTGCTCGGCTAATAATTTGGCAATTGCCTCGCCAATTCCACGACTTGCGCCTGTCACTAGGGCGATTTTTCCAGAGAGATCGAAGAGCGAAGTAGCCATGAGCAATATCAGAAAATATTAAAGTAGTCTCGGTAGTAGGACGCTTCTTAGAGCATGAGCG
>CAYGNS010000675.1:0-1693 GCA_964351295.1 uncultured Gammaproteobacteria bacterium | reverse complement strand
GTCTCCTCCGAGCCAAGTTTACGCTGACTTAAGGCGGACGAAGGCTCTAGACACACTTCCAAAAAGTTTCCCCGAACAGTCGTGTGCCTGCGCGGAGATGACAGTTAGGCGCAAGAACATCCCCCAACAAATACAAGCTCATGCAAAGCGCGTAATGTATTGGCAGCGTTGGCAAAGATCTTCCACTAATTTGCGCTGTTTAAACCCGTGGTAAATGGCTTGTGCTCGGGGTGAATCTATAATCTCCAGAATGGGTAAATCCTGTACGCGACCCAAGGGAATAGCCGCCTCTTTGTCTAAGCAACATGGCACCACAGTGCCGTCTACCAATACCCCGAAGTGAGTCGATAGGCCATAGCACTTACCTGCTGTACCCAGCACAGGCAAGTCCAAACTCGGCCACACAAACTCGGTATCAAAATGCAGATACAGACGGTTTTTGATCTTAATACTTTTGCGCTTACGCACATCTAGCTGGGTGGGCACGGCAAAATCAAAGCGCTCGCAAAGACGCTCAAGCATTTGCGTATTAGGTGTTTGACTGCCCAGCGGATCATTCAGATTCCATAGCCTAAAATTTAAATAGAGCTCTGGCCGCTCACTCAGTGCGCGCTCGGTAAATCCAAATATTCGCTCTAAGTAAAGACTGGGATCTTTGCGGGGAAAATTATCGAAAAAACTGTGCAGCGAAAAATTGATTTGATAGAACCGAGGGTGCAATAGCAGATCGTATTTTTCGGGCCGTAATAACACCCCGTTGGTCACCAAAAAGATATTGGCTTGATGCGCTTCGCATATGTCTACCATCTCGGCTAGCTGCGGGTGCACCAACGGGTCGCCCATAAGATGCAGACATACAAGATCGGTGATAGGCGCCACTTGCGCGACGATGCGCTCGAATACATCTAGCTCCATCATCTTGTTGTCGCGCACCACGGCAGGACAAAAGCTACATTGCAAATTGCAAATGTTGCTGATCTCGATATGTACCTTGTTAAAGCGCCTTTTCACGGCGCGAGCATGCACTGAGCAAGCCATTCAGTCAATCACGTCATTCCCGCCGTCTTCCCCGCGTAAGCGAGGACGGGAATCCATGGTTTAGCACCGCGTTATACAACAGGTCCACCAAGACGCTCGCCCTGAATGAATGCCACACCCAAAAATAATTGAGCACAATTGAACATTGGCTGATATTATTTTTACATGTGGACCATGCTCTTAATTGGATTGATTATTGTAAGCCTGATGGTGGTGTTTGCCATTTGGCGAGGCCTAGAGTTGCGCCAATTAGTCGAGTCAGGCATACCCGCCAAAGCCACCATCATCTCTAAAAATAAATTCAGAGGTAAGAGCGGCATACCCACGTTTAGGCTACGCTATGAATTTCACGCGCAGGGCGGACAGCGCTTCAGCAAAGCCATTTCCATGACCAGAACAGAAGCCGCCAATGTAGCGATTGGCGATACCATCGACATCGTTTATGTGCCCAGCAATCCAAAAATTAGTGCGACCGAAGCCATGGTCGCACTCGGTAGACAGGCACTTAAAGATAAACGCACAACCCGCTAGGGCGTTGCGTATATAAGCTTTACCAGTTGGAGATAGCGTAATGTCACATTGGTTTTTTAGAATTGCGGCCCTACTCTGCGTTGTCACCATCCTCGCCCACGAGTTCCTCGGCGCGCCCTTAGTA
>CAYGNS010000674.1:0-1699 GCA_964351295.1 uncultured Gammaproteobacteria bacterium | reverse complement strand
GCCCTAACCCTCCCCCGTTAATCTGGACGAATAGTCACTTGCAACTGCATTTCTACGTCACTCGCGATATAGTTCAACCTAATCTAACGGCTCTAAACATTGCATCGCTATGGCGCTTTATTCTTCTATATTGCTTTGTCCTTCTCCGCTACTAGACTCAGGGGAGTTTTACTAAATGGACGCGCTTTCAGCTCTGCATAATCGTGTTTCGGTCAATCTGTTAGAAGCGCCAGGGCCAAGCTCAGCGCAAATAGACGATATAGTGCGTGCCGGCTTGCGCGCGTGTGATCATCGTAACTTACGTCCGTGGACGTATTTATTGATCGAAGGCGATGCGCGGCTCGCACTCGGCCAGCTGATGGTAGAGGTGATGGAACAACAACGCGGCGAACCGTTGAATTTGGAGTTACGCGGGCAAATCGAACGCAAACCGCTACGAGCACCCACCATTATAGCCGTCGCTGCGCACATTCAAGCTAACGACAAAGTACCCGAAATTGAGCAGATAATGTCAGCCGCGGCGAGTGCACAAATGATGATGACGGCCGCGCATGTTTTAGGGGTTGGCGCAATCTGGCGCAGCGGCTCCATTATGTTTGAGCGCGCCATGCTCGAAGGACTAGGGCTGAGCGAGCAGCACCGCATGATCGGCTTTTTATACTTAGGTAAGCCTAAAGTCTGTAAGCTCGTACCCGAACTAAACCCCAACGACTTTCTCAGCCGCTGGCAAGGTTAAAGTCGCGCCGTTAAAACTGACTCTCGGGAGTCGTTACACGCAGACCGTCCATGGCGTCAGACACTTTAACTTGGCAAGACAAACGTGAGTTAGGTCGCACGTCTTCAGCCACTTCAAGCATTTCGGCTTCTAATTCGGCTGGCGCACCCACAACATCGACCCACGCAGGATCAATATACACATGGCACGTCGCGCAGGCACACGCTCCGCCACAATCAGCGTCAATGCCAGGAATGTCGTTATTCGTGGCCGCTTCCATCAAGCTGTCGCCATTCGTCGCGTCTACTTCTCGTTCCACGCCTAGGTAATCAATGAATATTACTTGTGCCATATCAAACACCGCTCGGTTACATTGCTCGCAAATTAAATCAGCGCGGAGTCTACTGCATAGCGGTTTATATGACAATTATGGATTGTGGTTCCGAGTAGCGCACCGCGCCGAAACTAGCCAAAATCAGGCGAAACGTGCTCGTTCAATGAAAATTACGCGACTTGCTGCGCAGCTCCGGCAAAGCATGGTCTTGGCACTCGAGATAAGCCGCCACTACGTGCACCACCCCCTGTTGATGCTCCAATCGTCCTTTCACCAACACAATATTGCCCGTTAATACCGCGTGTCTAAAACGCTCCTGAATGGCTTGCCATAGCACTACATTAATATTGCCCGTCTCGTCTTCCAACGTCATAAACATAACCCCGCTGGCGGTGCTAGGGCGTTGCCGCCCGGTAACCACACCCGCGACTTCAATCATGCTGTTGTTGCGCCGCGATAGTAACTGCTGAGCCGGCACGCACCGAGTGAATGGCTTGGTATCGCGCAACAATTGCATGGGATGATACTTTAGCGACACCCCTCGGGCATGTTGGTAATCGGCGTTTAACGTTTCAAGCGCATCAAGTTCGTGAATAAATTCTGCAGGGCTCGGTATTTGTGTATTCAAACCATCATCGCACTGCAAAGCA
>CAYGNS010000673.1:0-1699 GCA_964351295.1 uncultured Gammaproteobacteria bacterium | reverse complement strand
GATGATAGTTGCCCGTTCCCAAGTGCACATAGCGCTTTAATCGGCCCGATTCGCGTCGTACTACCATGAGCATTTTAGCGTGGGTCTTTTTGCCAACCATGCCGTAAACCACGTGCGCGCCGGCGGCCTGAAGTCGTTCGGCTGTCGTTAGATTGTTTTGCTCGTCGAAGCGTGCCATTAGCTCAATGATGACCGTGACCTCCTTGCCTGAGCGCGCCGCAGAGGCAAGGTGTTCCACTAAAATTGAGTCTGATCCGGTGCGATACAGCGTTTGCTTAATCGCTAAGACGTCTGGATCGCTTGCCGCTTGCTTCAGAAAATCCACCACTGGCGCAAACGACTGAAAAGGATGGTGGAGGAGCAAATCCCCTTTAGACACTAGCTCAAACAAACTTGTTTGATGAATGATCTCGCGCGGAATGGCCGGTGTGAAGCCTTTATATTTCAACTCAGGGCGATTCACAAAATCGGGAAGAGCGAGCAAGCGATTAAGATTAACGGGGCCGTCTACGCGATACACGTACTCATCGGTGAGTTGAAAACGCTCTTTGAGTAGCGTGACGATTTTCTTGGGGCAGTTTTTGGAAACCTCAAGGCGCACTGCATCACCGTACATTCTAGAGGGCAATTCGCCCTGCAACGTGCGCGCTAGATCTTCTACTTCCTCTAAGTCTACATACAAATCACTGTTGCGGGTGATCCTGAACTGATAGCACCCCAGCACTTCGGTGTTCGCGAAAAGGCGATGAATGTTCGCATGGATAATTGATGACAGGTAAACGTATTCGTATTCTGCATCACAAAGCTCTTCTGGAAGACGAATGAATCGCGGCAATGCACGAGGTGCCGGTACGACCGCAATATTATGGGCGTCGTCGCGTTCTGGGTCGTGCAAGTCAACCACGATGCTCAAACCTTTATTAATGGTGAGCGGGAAGGGGTGAGTTGAATCGAGGCGAATGGCGGTGAGTATCGGCAATACTTCGCGCTTAAAGTATTCCTTGAGCCATTATTCCTGATCGGGGTTCCAGTCATTAATGAGCGAGAATTTAATGCCGCGCTCACTCAGCTGGTTTAGCACCAACGTGTTGAGTGTTTCGTATTGAAGTTCTACCAATCTGTGCACGCGTGTGCTGATAGCCTCAAGGGCCGCACTATGGCTCATACCGTCGGGTGTTTCTGAGCCTACGTTGATTGCCGCTTTGGCTTTTAAGCCGGACACCCGAATCTCGAAAAATTCATCGAGATTGGAACTAAAAATACATAGGAACTTGAGTTTCTCGAGCAGCGGCACATCATCGCGCAAAGCCATATGCAATACACGTTCATGAAAGGCCAAAAGACTCAGCTCAGGATGAATGAACATCACGGCGGGGTAATCCCTTTCGGCCAGTGCTAAGGTAGGGTTTGAGATATCTATGCTGCTCATCTAGTGTGGTGTGCCTAGGTTGTTTTTGCTGAGGCTCAACGCGCCCCCGCTGATGAACTAAGGTAAAGAATGTTAGCGTGTAAAATGGATTGTCAATATTACAGAGTCATGACAGATTAGGCTGCAGCTTAATTGCATAAATGATTCTGAAGTGTTTGATTTTATGTTACTTTTGCGCACCGTGATGTGATGTGGGTTAAGGCTCAAATGCACTCTTATCGAGCGTACCACAACATATTCCATTATCGATGTTAAGACCCACTGTAGTAG
>CAYGNS010000672.1:1385-1701 GCA_964351295.1 uncultured Gammaproteobacteria bacterium | reverse complement strand
CGCAGGGCGTCGCGGCTGAGCAAGGTGCTCGCGGGATGCGGATGGTAGATCGCACTGAGTACAAGCGCCGTCAAGCCGCTCCCGGGGTACGCATCACCAAACGAGCCTTCGGACGTGATCGCCGCTATCCCATCACATCAGGGTTTAAGCCGACGGTGGATTAACGTTCTATCTATCGATACAGCGGCCGTGTTTGGGGCAATGCGAGTGAGCTGTTAATCGAGCGACGGGGCTTCGTCGTTGCCCCACCAACCAAATATGCGCTTAAATAGACTCGGCTTTTCATTCGCTTTGTCTTCGCTGACGCGAGTTTCGG
>CAYGNS010000672.1:0-1375 GCA_964351295.1 uncultured Gammaproteobacteria bacterium | reverse complement strand
CCCGACAACTCTCGCATCTCAAACTCGCTGTGATTATCGCTGTTGGAACCGAATAGGCGTCCAAATAAGCCGCGTTGTTTGTTCGCGCGCGACGTATCGCTGTCTTTGTATTCTGGAAAATTCACCTCTAAAACTTGGCGAGTGCTTGCGGCCAGCTTCAGTAAGCCCATTTCACGGTACGCTTGCTCCATTAACAGCAGGGCGCCTTCCACCGCTGGGCTTGTTTCATATTGGTAGATGATGTTTTTGCAGCGATTAACCGCGGCCACGAACGTACGACTATTGTAATAGTGCTTGGCAACTTCAAGTTCGCGCTCGGCTAAACGATTGCGTAAGTAAACTATACGTTGTTCGGCATCGGCGGCGTATTTGCTATCCGGGAATCGTTGAATGAGTTCGCGAAAGGCCTCTTGCGAGTCACGCAATGGCTTAGGATCACGTACTTCACTTTTGCCGCCTTTTATGAACGAATCAAGGCGACTTGATTTCTTTTCAAAACTGGCCACACCTTTCATGTAATAAGCGTAATCGACATTGCTGTGCGTGGGGTAGAGCTGAATAAAATTGTCCGCAGCTTCAATCGCTTCTTCAACTTGATTGGTCTTATCAAGCGCATAAATCATATCCAATTTAGCTTGCTCGGTGACTTGTCCGTACGGAAAGTTGGCTTCCAGCGCACGATAATAGTCTAGGGCAATGAAATAGTTACCGTTATTCATTGCGCGTTTAGCGCGCTGGTATAGCTCTTCTACTTGCTCGTTAGCAAAGTCTTCTGAATTGTCGGTTTTGCGCGAGGCACAAGAGCTTAAAAGGGCCGTTATGAGCGTAATGAACAATAGCGTGTTAAATATTTTAGACATTGGATTAACTGAGTCTCTAAATTGAGGTTTTAAAACCACGGCTATTCATTGGGCAATAGCATGGCTTTACAAGTTTGTGGCTACGTCGATCGAATTTGGACGTTTTCGCGTGCACGATTTGCGTGAGCAACTCTGGGTGCTTTAATCAAGGCGCTTCAATCAAGGTGATTTCACCAAGGTAATTGGACAACAATGAACGCCCAGTAAGTTTACTACTGATTGCTAAATGACCCGAAGCGTTCTTTTTAGTGCGCTAGGAGTCCGTTGACGCTTATTAATCGGTTATCATCAGCGCGTTAGGATAACGCGAATCGGTATAGCTGAGAAGCAAATTAAGTAATCTACAGGATTCTCACGTTAATTCGTTTCGGCGGGCACGCAAAGGACATTAAAAGCCATGATTGCGGCCTTAGATAAAGGCTCATTTACTCATTCACTCGAGCAAACCGCTCGGTCATTATGTCTACTATCGATCACAGCACCCACAAGACTCTAGAGTTTGATATCCCGCACAG
>CAYGNS010000671.1:0-1702 GCA_964351295.1 uncultured Gammaproteobacteria bacterium | reverse complement strand
ACCCAAACTACGCGATGGTGACCTAGTGATCGCGCATATGATGGGTGCTTATTCGTGGGCCTCGGCAACCGAATTTAACTTTTTTCGCAAAGCCACGATCGTTGCAGTAAACGAGCCGCTGGCCAACTGCGAATACACTGACGCCTACACCGCCGAATCCGCACCACTACTGCACAACGCCGCCTAAACAACACGGCACGCCACAGCGCCTGCGGCGTGCCGTTGTGTCATAAAGCGCCTGCGGCGTGCCGTTATAAAGAGCCTTCAGCGTGCCTTTATAGAGAGCGCTTTTACAACGAAAACGCAATCGATGGCTTACCGTCCTTTTCCACCGCACGCTGAAAGCTCGGCAAAGCATGTATTCGTTCCACCCACGCCGCACAATTGGGGTATTTATTCCCTAGCTCTTTGCGTTGGTGCAACGACTCCATGGGATAGCTCAATACAATATCCGCAATCGTTAAATGCTCCCCACCGAAGAACGGTGCCGTGCCTAAATCTTGCTCGGCTTTTACAAGTAGCGCCTTTAAACGGGGCTCAGAGAAATTTGCGCGCGTTAATTTAAATATTGGTTTGAGCAAAGCGCGCACCAAAAAGGGACTGCGCTTTTCGATCATCCCGAGCAGGGTTTCAATTAACATGATGGGCATCATTGAACCCTGCGATGCGTGAAACCAAAACAGAAAGCGTGCGCGGTCCTTACTGCCAGGTTCGGGTCTAAGCGTTGCGCTGGGGTACAAGTCAAGCACGTAATCCATAATCGCGTTGCTCTCGGCTAACACGACTTCGCCATCGGAAATGACCGGAGCGGTCCCTAAAGGCGACACCTTTTTATACGCCGCAGGGGCTAAACGGGTTTTTGGGTCGCGCTCATAAAGTTCTAATTTGTAGTCAACCCCCAACTCCTCAAACAGCCATAGTACGCGAAACGATTGGGAATACTCTAAATGGTGAACGGTGATCATTTTTATACCTTTGCCGAAAATTAAATCAGTAGCAACTCGCAGGCGCGTAACTTAGCACAGATGACTCAAGCAATCAGCCTGACACACGTTTTGGATGTCCAATGCATGGTCTCACAGAATTGTTTAATTAAATATTGCAGCCGCTCATGCACTAGTCAGCCACTGGGTTTGCCTTTTCCAATCAGCGTGCGCAATACAGTGTAAGTTAAGCCTCATCGTGATTAGGCCTAAGCTAGCAATTAGTCATTACGTGTTGGGGCTTTGCTATTAAAGCCCCCAACCACAAAGCACGCGGACGTCGTTGTGCTAAAGCTCGCATTGAACGTATCCACCATAATCGGGCGGGCCAACAGGATGTAACCCGCTGGCTCGGTCATTCGTTTAAAGGAGTGTCAACGCGCATAGTCATTGAGCTAGCGCGGCATCAATTGCGTGAATAATAGATTTACTCAGCGGCTTTACGCCAGAATCGAAATGCAGCACGTCACGTCCGTTCGGCGCGATCAAGTATTTATTAAAATTCCAAGTGGGTTGTTGCCCCGAAATGGCCGCCAACTGCTTAAACAGGCGATTAGCTTCAACCCCTTTTACAACACTCGGTTCAAGCATGGTAAACGTCACGCCATAATTGATATAACACACCTCGCTTATGGCTTCGGAGTCGGCAAGCTCTTGGTTAAAATCATCCGATGGAAAGCCCACGATATTAATTTGCCCTGCATAGCGCTGATGCAATT
>CAYGNS010000670.1:0-1702 GCA_964351295.1 uncultured Gammaproteobacteria bacterium | reverse complement strand
TTACTCAGCTTGCCCGACTCGTCTGAAGCCAGTGCACGCGATGCTCGCTACGAATGGTTCAAGTCTCGGATGGTTCCAGGTTCAATCCTACTTACTGCTCATCATCAGCAAGATCGTGCTGAAACGTTCTTGTTTAATCTCTTGCGCGGAGCAGGTAGTGCGGGATTATCGAGTTTGCGCATGTCACGCCGCTTTGGACACTCGCATCTCGTGCGCCCTTTATTAGACTTTAAGCGCAGCGAGATTGAAGCGGTTGCGCAGCGTCGCGGTTTGCAATGGATCGAAGACCCGAGCAATCAAGGCAATGAATACTCGAGAAGTCATATTCGCAACGAAATCGTCCCAGTGCTTAATACATTTCGTGAAGATGCGATTCAGAATATTGCGCGCGCCAGCGCCAATCTTGAAGAAGAGAATGGTTTGCTGCGTGAAGTCGCGATTGCTGATCTAGTTGATGTGCGAGAACATGCTTTGCACCCAGTCGACGAGTCTTATGCCCTTTGTTACGATGATATGCAGGGCTTGACTGATGCACGCAAGGCTAATGTACTGAGGTTTTGGCTTTACTCGCTTAATTTGCACACGCCGAGTAGACGTTTATTGAGCGCTATTCTCGATGCCTTTAATAGTCCGCCATCGCCAACGGCGGTATTACAGGAAGGTGGCAGCCAGTTTCGATTTTATATGGGCTTTTTATACGTCATGCCTGCGCGAGCCGAGTTTCCGGATTTTTGTCCTGTTGAATGGGATGATCCAGCTTCGTCCGTATCTTTGTTTAACAGCACTTTGCGGGTAGACCCCACCCAAAAACTCAAGGATTTAGTAGAACGTAATCGTCGAGCACGACTGCGTATTGTATCGCGTCAAAATGTATTAAATCCCAAAGCACTGCAAGGACATAGCTTGAATATTAAAAAATGGATGCAAGAAGCGGGCGTTCCACCTTGGCGGCGTCAGAACATGCCGTTGCTCACCCTAGAGCAGCGCAACAGCGAGATTCTACTCGCACCGATTGACCAGTATTCGTATAACGAGTGGGTCTGTGTTGATCAATCTTAGGTAATTGTTGCAAAGTCGTGTCGAAATCCATTGTCCCTTTTTGATACCTCTTGTAACATGTAGAACCTTCTGGAGTTTGGTGAAAAAGGTCTAACCGAGCGTCGGAAGGGGTCCCGTTAGGAACATCCCTCCTCATTGTTTTCGTTTGATTTTTTTCGTTAGATTTGCGTACGGTCCTGTATTGATTGCTTAGAGTCGGTGTCTCGATTCCTGTTCCGCTCGATCTAAGCTGGCGCTTATTCGTCTAGAGCATAGATTGCTTTAGTCGATTCGTTGCGAGGCCGTGTGCACTTTTCACCATCTCTCCAATCACGATCAATTTACGGTTTTTGCGTGTTCGTTTGAGAATACGTGATGGCCTATGGCCGAGTGTCGGTCAAGCATTAGCGTAAAGTTAATGCCAGTTCTAACCATAGGACGAGGGTCCAATGACTAAATATATTTTCATTACTGGCGGTGTTGTCTCTTCGTTGGGCAAGGGCATTGCGGCTGCGTCGTTGGCCACTTTATTGGAGGCGCGCGGACTTAAAGTGACGCTTATGAAGCTCGATCCGTATATTAATGTTGATCCAGGGACTATGAGTCCGTTTCAACACGGCGAAGTGTTTGTAACTGAGGACGGCGCTGAAACCGATCTAGATCT
>CAYGNS010000669.1:0-1704 GCA_964351295.1 uncultured Gammaproteobacteria bacterium | reverse complement strand
AACTATCAGTTTGCGGCCATCGGTGATTCGGGTGGCGATCATGAGTTGGCTTGGGGCATTGAGCGTGCCGCCGAGCTCGGGGCAAAATTTCTTCTGCATCTAGGCGACTTTAACTATCAAGAAGCCGACGCGCAGCAACCAGGCGACTACGCACGATCAATCGACCTGTTCCACAATGCGCCTATCCCCTGCTATGTAAGCATCGGCAATCATGATTTTCATGACTCGGGATTACTGCACCACCAGTTTACCGATTATATTGGGCCCTTCAATAACGTGTTTTCACTCGGTGCTATGCGCTTTATTAACCTCGATACGGCGGCTAATGTTTGGCCACGATCGGGAGGCAAGCGAGGTCGCTTAGTCAATGATCTACTTAAGAGCGACTCGCCACAACCCACCAGCATCGCATTTACTCATCGCCCCTTGCATGACCCCACTGGGCTTAGCACGCATGATATTGGCAACGCTGCCGAGCGCGATTGGTTGGTGTCTGCATTGCACAACTTGAATGCCAAAACCTTGTTATGTGGGCATATCCACGTATTTGAACGTACCGAGTTTCAAGGCATAGACCATATTATTGTGGGTCAAGGCCTTGGCCACCAAGATCTACTCACGGGTGATATCACCACGTCGAAAATAGCTTTAGGAAACGTAGATGAGCAAGGGCTTGCAAACCTAGAGTTTGTGCCCTTGAATATGCCCTTTGAGCTGCACTGCCATCCGCGTGTAGAGCCGGTTAAAGCGTCGCTGCGCGGCGGCGAACATACAGCCATTATTGAGCGCGTCGATGCAGCCTGCACAGACCCTAGAGATCCAAGAGCCTAGTAAACCCTGATAGCGCTCGCGCCCTTTTTTTTTCAACTAAGGGCGTGGTATGGCAATGGCGGGCGTAGCCCGTTAGATGATTCGCTTAGCGCTTCATCGAGCCGAAGAACTCGGCATTAGCTTTAGTCGCTTTTAGCTTATCGAGCAAAAACTCGATGGCTTCGATCTCGTTCATGGGGTGTAACAGCTTGCGCAAAATCCAAATTTTTTGCAGCTCTTCGGGATCAATTAATAGCTCCTCGCGGCGCGTGCTCGAGCGATTCACAATAATGGCTGGATACACTCGCTTCTCGGCAATCTTGCGATCAAGATGGATCTCCATATTACCCGTGCCTTTAAATTCTTCGTAGATCACTTCATCCATCTTCGAGCCCGTCTCGATTAACGCGGTCGCTAGAATTGTTAAGCTGCCACCTTCTTCAATATTTCGAGCCGCACCAAAAAAGCGCTTTGGTCTTTGCAGTGCGTTGGCATCGACACCACCGGTTAGCACTTTGCCCGAGGCCGGCGCTACCGTATTGTAGGCGCGGGCAAGACGCGTAATTGAGTCGAGCAAAATCACCACGTCTTTCTTGTGTTCTACCAATCGTTTCGCCTTTTCGATCACCATCTCGGCGACTTGCACGTGCCGCGCGGCTGGCTCGTCGAACGTGGACGAGATTACTTCGCCGCGTACCGAACGTTGCATCTCGGTAACTTCTTCTGGTCGCTCGTCGATCAATAACACCATGAGCTCAACGTCAGGATTGTTCGTGGTAATGGCTTGCGCAATTTGCTGCAACATCACCGTTTTACCGCTTTTGGGCGACGACACAATTAGCCCTCGTTGCCCCTTACCGATGGGCGCCATCAAATCAATTAAACGTCCTGTTA
>CAYGNS010000668.1:0-1705 GCA_964351295.1 uncultured Gammaproteobacteria bacterium | reverse complement strand
TATTGGACCTGGCAATTTACGGCCAGCACGTCGCAACGCATAAAATCCCCCTTTTGTGGAGACTGCATAAAGTGCATCACGCTGATCGAGCGATGGATGTGTCTACGGCGGTGCGTTTTCACCCTCTGGAATTAGTGCTGTCGACTGCTTTTAAGGCGTTAGTGGTCTTCGCATTGGGAGCATCGGCATTCGCCGTGGCGATATTCGTACTATTGCTGTTTATTGGTCCGGCGTTCAATCATAGTAACGTGCGGATTCCCCATGCGCTCGATCGCGTCTTGCGTTGGGTTATTGCTACCCCCGATGTACACCGCGCGCATCATTCGGTGTATCGCGCTGAACAAGATACTAATTACGGGTTTTTCCTGATTTGGTGGGATAAGTTATTCGGCACCTATACGGCCGAGCCACGTGGAGGTCATATCGATATGCTTATTGGCTTACCACGCGATAAAGAAGCCGAGCAAGCAAGCGTAGGGCAAATGCTGATAGCACCCTTTCGCTAGGCTTGAAAAACGGTCGCGATCGTAAAAACGTGTTAAAAGCCCGTATAGCAAGGTCTGATTGAATCGAACAGAGAGTATGCTGATACGCCTATTGTTTAGTAACGAGCGCTGAGCCGTAGCTAGAATGGCCTCTGGAAGAAGTTACGCTTGGCATGGTCGCTTAGCGACTTGCCTGGGACTAATATTGATCTTGAACTAACACTAGTCTTAAGTGATTGAGGAGCAAGTTTATGCACACTACCCGATTTAACCTATCGCAACGTCACGCAAAAAGCAGAACATTGATTAAAGGTGTGGCACTGCTGTGCGTGCTTGGCCTGTTGTCGGCCTGTGCGACCAATCCGGTTACCGGTTCTCGCAACCTCGCCTTGTCCGAAAGTTGGGAGCTGAGTGCTGGAGCGCAGTACCACCAGCAAATTCTGCAAGAGTACAGTGTGTATGACAACCCGCAGTTACAGGCCTATGTGGATGAGATTGGGCAGAAACTGGCCGCAAAGAGTCACCGTCCGGATTTAAAATTCACCTTTACTCTGCTCGATAGTCCGCAAGTGAATGCCTTTGCCTTGCCGGGAGGGTATGTTTATATCACGCGCGGCATCATGGCTTATATGACTGAGGAAGCGCATTTAGCGGGCGTTATAGGCCATGAGATTGGTCATATTACCGCCCGTCACGGTGCGCAACGCGCTGCGCAGCAACAGATTGCTGGCGTGGCGACCATCGGTGCAGCCATATTAACGGGCAGCCAAGACGTCGCACAAATCTCGCAAATGTTAGGTGGCGCGCTCATGAGCGGCTACGGACGTAATCAGGAGTTGGAGTCAGATCGCTTGGGTGCCGAATACATCGCCAAAAACAATTACGATGTAGATGACATGATAGGCGTGATCGGTATTTTGAAGGATCAAGAGTTATTTGCAGCCGAACGCGCACGTGCCGAGGGCCGCACTCCGCAAGCGTACCATGGCTTGTTCTCGACACACCCGCGCAACGACCAGCGCTTACAAGAAGTGATTCGGGCCGCCAAACAATTTAAAAATCCTAACGCCCGCAGCGATGATGGAGGGCGTTTTCTGCGCCTTACCGACGGCATGACGTTTGGCGATAGTGAGGCACAAGGCATCACACGCGGTAATAAGTTTTATCACAAGTCACTCGACCTCTTTATTGAATTTCCGCAGGGCTGGACCGTGCAGAAT
>CAYGNS010000667.1:0-1710 GCA_964351295.1 uncultured Gammaproteobacteria bacterium | reverse complement strand
GCGGCGAACATATCGTCTATCGCCGTTGATAGTTGCGTTTGCTGAGTGTCTTGCATTGTTGCCGGTTTGAGCGCCAGCACCACGGAGTTGATTGCCATTGCCGATTGTTCGGCCGATCCGTAGCCTTGATGGCTTGCGAGCAAACCAAGCTCAATTAATTCTAGTAGCAAGTGGCGACCTTGTTCAGCCGTTATGGGGTGTGCTTGCAACTGTTGACGCACTTGGCCCAGCTGTGCAGACAAAGCAGTGATCGATCTGACAGAGGTGTTGTGGGACGTCACGTCTGAGGTGCTCACTTGACTCTCGTGATAAAGCGCGCCATTTTGAGAAAATTGACGAATCTGCGCTAACAAATCTGGCGATAAATGGGGCGCGACGGCTTGGCTCAATTGGTAACTTGTTAGCAGGTGCGCATCATTAAACCGTATAGCCCCCGGTGCGAGCTGGGTGAGTGGGTTCGGTGCCCAATCAATTCTCTTTAGTCCCTGATGACAACCCAGACAGTCCATATGCGCAAGCTCTGGAAACAGTCCTGAACGCGGGAAGCTCGCAATATTTGCTAACAATTGTTCGGCCGCCACGAGCTGGCCCACTGCCCACATTTGCAGCGCGTTTGGCTCGCCCTTGCGCTCTATGTAGTCAGCGTCTACCACAAAGTGAGCGGGCTGAATGCTGCTGAACGTGTTGACCTCAAAGCTCAGTCTGGGATGGCCGGCACCCATAATCTCGTGCGTAATTTTACGCTCGGCGCTATTGCCAACGTGACACGAGACACACATTTGTGCGCGCACGATTGGATCTTCCAGTGGCATTAGTCCAGCGGTTATATTTGCTTGATGGCTAGCCCTAGTGTGAGATTCCAAGTAATTCTGTGCGCCGCCATGGCAGGTTTCGCAACCAACGCCATCGCGTAAACTAAAGTCGGGTCCGCGGGCGCTCACCGGCACACTGTTGCTACTGTGACAGCCTAAACAAGCCTCCGCAGTTGCCGCCGATTCTATACCAAGTTTGGTGGCGATGGAGGCCGATTCAGGGCTTTCTAAAGTAGTGTAGGCCTGCGCGTGTGGGTCGTGTTCGTTCCATGTGCGGAACTCGTTTTGCAGTACGTTTGATTGCGTAAATGCCACCGAACTTCCGTGACAAGTGCTGCTCGCGCAGCTGGCTACCCCAAGATGTTGTGGCGTGGTTAGCGAGGTGTCGTTGTGCGATTCGTTGGCTGCTTCACCACTTGTGCCGGCTGCGCTGGCTGCGTGAGCCCACAACTGCAAGGTTAGGATGAAAAAGATTAAGGCGTGTTGTCTCATGCTTTAGCTCAAAAACCAGACTGTTCAGCGTGGGCGGCATATAAGCCTTTGATTGCAAGGAAATAGCGTCTTTAGCGAGCGCTTTATCCTGCTCTAAGTTACGTTTTTCCAAGAGCATCTTGCGCTTGTCAGCTCAGCGTTGTCAAACGGTCACTCCGTTGCGCCTGTGTTACGCGTCAATGATTGACAGCACTACGAGACAAATGTCGAAGTAATTGTTCAACTGCTAGGAGCTATTGTATACACTAAACTCATGCGCTTAACAAAAACAACAGGCTAAAACTGTGGAAACGTTCGACGTAGTTGTGATTGGTTCTGGCCCCGGCGGCATGAGTGCTGCGGCACACGCGGCCGAACTTGGGTTGTCCCATGTGTTGCTCGAAGCATCGCCGCAGTTGTCTAACAC
>CAYGNS010000666.1:0-1711 GCA_964351295.1 uncultured Gammaproteobacteria bacterium | reverse complement strand
GATTTAACCGCAGCTTGAGGTGCGTAAAAGCTGATTAACACGCCTTGGACTAGCTGTTAGACTCTCGCGCCTATTTAAGCCTGAATCAAGATTATGAGCATCGCTGCTGAAATCAAACAACTGACTCGTCTGGCCCTGCCTGTCTCTTTAGGGCAACTTGCGATTGTGGGCATGACTGCGACCGACGTTCTCATTGCGGGATGGGCGGGTACTGAAGAGTTGGCCGGTATGAATCTGGGTGTGAACACCTGGAACATGATTGCCTTGTTCTTCATGGGTATTGGCTTTGCGACGCAACCGCTGGTGGCTCGACAATATGGAGCGGGGAAACCACTTGGGGTAAAACACCAATTGCATCAGAGCATTTGGTTGTGTCTGGGGTTAGGCGTGTTATGCAGTATTAGTGCGTTACTCGGTGTGCTCGGCTTGGGTTATATACAGTTTGAGCCAGAGCTGATGAACATCGCCCAGAGCTATTTGCTGGTGATGAGTTTGTGTGGAGTGCCTTTTATAGTGTTGCCCGCACTGCGTGGGACACTGGAAGGAGTTAGCCTTACGCAGCCTGTGATGTTGGTTAATTTTGGTGCCTTTTTGCTCAATATACCGCTCGATTATGTGTTGGTTAATGGTTTGTATGGTTTCCCTAAGCTTGGGGGCGTGGGTTGTGCGTGGGCGACTGTGGTCGTGGTTTATCTGATGGTGTTCGCGAATCTGTATTTCTTGAAGAACCATCCCCGATTGATTAAGCAAAAGCTGCTCAGCAACTTTGAGGCCATTGATCGTGTAACCGCGATGCGAACTTTTAAGTTGGGTTTTCCGATCGGGTTGTCGATTGTTGTTGAGCTCAGTATGTTCGCCGGCGCTGGCATTTTGAATGCCAAATTTGGAGCGGTGGAGACGGCTGCGCACGCAGTGGCGATTACCATCGCGTCGGCTAGCTTTATGTTTTATATGGGGCTAGGCCAAGGAGTTACGATTAGAGCCTCGCAGATGTTGGGCGCGAATAATCCCGAGGCTGCGCGCTATTCGGTTAAAGTTGGAACCGTGTTTAATGTGGCACTTGCGGCGATGATTGCGACTCTGTTTGTGTTGCTGACAGAGCCGTTGATTCGCATGGCGAGTGACGACGAGGCGGTCATTGAGTTGGGCATTGTTTTGTTGCTGTTTGGCGCAGCATTTCAGATAGCCGATTCTTTGCAGGTAGCGATTGTATGTGCACTACGTGCTTACAATGACACTGCGTCGCCCCCGAAGTACCAGATACTGTCATTTTGGGTCTTTGGCGTTCCGTTGGGGGTTGGGCTGGCATTTTATGAATGGATTCCGGGACTGGGAGGAGCGCCCGGCATGTGGTTTGCGATGACAGCAAGCCTGTATCTGGTAGCCATACTGCTGCTGTTTCGCTTGCGGTCAATGATCAAAGCCTACGAACACGATTTCGAACCAACCATCTAGACACCCACCGCAAAAAGCGAGACACCCATCGTTAACGGGCGCTAACCGCACGTAATTGGGTAGTCTCGTGGCGAGCTTTGCAGCGTTGTTGCGCTTGATCGGCGCGTGGGTTGAGTTTTGGCTAAACCAAGATCGTTTTTTTCTGGTGCGCGTGAGAACCGAACAAAGACCGACTTGCCGACCTTAAAAGGTGGATCGAAACGGCCTAGGAAGGGGAGGCGTTAGCCTAATAGCGCGCGTTGGTGCCGTGTGGAGG
>CAYGNS010000665.1:0-1717 GCA_964351295.1 uncultured Gammaproteobacteria bacterium | reverse complement strand
AATGCATAGAAAGGGAATTTAAAAAGTACAGCATCCCCGCGCGTCTACTCGGGTTTGATTAATTCAGGCCTTGTCTCGCTCTCTGGCCATTCGTCCGCGAAGAAAAGACAGCTTTAGTAAATATCTCACTGCCCATAACTGCGAAAGTCGCAGTATTTTGTGCTGCGGCTACCTCGATAGTCGCACAGCTTTCAAAGTGACCATGTTAATCACCATTGGAGATACGACATGGCCCACCCCAACGACCAAACGACAAAGCAAGCAGCCTACAGCCCCAATTCTAGGGAATCAAGAGCACTAATCCGCCTAGTGGCAGGCAGCGACGATGATTTTGAGTGGTATCCAACCACAGACGAGATCATCGATTGCATCAGAATCGATCTTAGCGATCGCTTTATAGAGGCGCCAACGATGCTGGACTGCGGTGCCGGTGACGGTCGAGTCTTGAATGCGCTCGGCGCCAGTAAAAAGTACGCAATCGAAAAGTCGCGGCCGCTACTCGATGCCTTGGATAAAAGCATTTTTGTCGTGGGTACCGAGTTCAAGGAACAAACCCTGATCGACAAGCGCGTCGACTGCGTATTTTCTAATCCACCGTACCTTGAGTACGCATTATGGGCGGCCAAGATCATTCGAGAAGCCAACGCCAACACCGTTTACTTAGTTCTGCCTGTACGATGGGCCGATAACGAAGAGATCGCTGCAGCATTAGACCTGCGCCAAGCAACCACCAAGATCCTCGGAAGCTTTGACTTTTGTGATGCGGAACGCAAAGCTCGAGCCAAGATCGATGTGATCTGTGTATCGCTGTGTTTTAAGCGAGAGAGGGTTTATCGCAAGGAGCGACCTAAAACAGACCCTTTTCAGCTTTGGTTTAATGAAAACTTCAAGATATCGGCCGCCTCAAACCAAGATTCCCGTATCAATAAAAGCGACTCCTTTCGCAGTAAGGTACGTGAGTCTCTTAAGGGTGAGTTAATTCAAGGTGGAGATTTAATCACAGTCTTAGATCGCCTGTACCAGGCTGAACTCAACGATCTAATGCAAACCTATAAAGCCCTTGAGGAGCTGGATTCCAACCTGTTTGACGAGATGGACGTTAATCTAAAATCTCTCTGTGAGGCATTGGAACTAAAAGTCAGCTCTCTAAAGGATCGCTATTGGAAAGAGCTCTTCGACAATCTGGACAAAATCACCTCGCGCCTGACACAAAACAGTCGGCAACGATTACTCGACACCTTAACCGCCCACACCCATGTGGACTTTTCGCCCTCGAACGCCTATTCGATCATGGTGTGGGCTTTAAAGCATGCCAACAGCTACTACCAAGATCAATTGGTGGCCATGGTCGAAGGTATGGTCGAAAGAGCCAATATCGCTCTCTACAAGTCCAATGAACGCACGTTTGGCGAAGAAGATTGGCGGTATTGCGCGCGGCCGCAAGGCTTAGATCGCTATAAGCTGGAGTATCGTGTTGTTTTGGAACGTACAGGAGGCTTGTGTTCAGCTTCGTACAGTATCGATCGTGGCCCTAACGGGCTGTCGAAACGAGCCGAAGCGTTTCTTAACGATCTGGTGACCATCGCGGGCAATTTAAACTTTGATGTCCAAAACTGCCCGAAGGCCGGCGATTTCACGTGGGCCACTCATGTTAAGAACAACTTTACATTCAACGATATCCAAAGCGCTAAGGAACTTGTGCTGTTTGAAGCAAAGG
>CAYGNS010000664.1:0-1719 GCA_964351295.1 uncultured Gammaproteobacteria bacterium | reverse complement strand
GTAGTGGCCAGTGGGTCTACCCACGGCGAGATTAAAGCGAGCCCCGCGATACGGGCGCGTAAGTCTTTACTCGCGTGCAACGCGGTTGAAACACTCAACGCACCACCCGCCGAATCGCCCATCAAGACTAACTCATACTCAGGGTGTAACGCGGCAATCGCGCTAATAGCCGCCATGCAATCTTCTTGCGGCTGCGGAAACGGATGCTCTGGACTCAATCGGTAATCTAAGGAATAGGCGAGCAAGTTGCTCTGATCCACCAACCGCGCCACAAAAGCAAGATACGATTTTGCACTGCCCGTTAGGTACCCACCACCATGTATGTAAACGATGATGCGCTTGGGGTCAGAGGCTGCATTCAAGGGCGCTATTTTTAACGCGGCCACGCCCGCTAAGTCTACTAACTCAGTGGTAACACGCGAGAGCGCGCTGCTTTTTGATGCAGCGGCAAAATCATCAATCGTTTTGCGCGACCATTCTGGACCTTTACGTTCAGCGGCGTAGAAAAAGCGCTTAAACAAGCGGGCATGAAATTCAGTTTGCCAATCTCGACCCGGCATACGTCGCCGCGAGAAGAGCATCGACATTAACGTCATCAAACTTAAGTAAAGCATGTACATAGTGGGCTCCGACTGATTGTGCGATTGAGTAGCTAGCGCCTAGTGAAATGCAAGAACGCCGCATTGGCGGCGTTCTTGCGGTGCTTAATTAAGCAGACTACAGATACTACAGCTATAACTACCGCAAACTAGACAAACTGTTTGTTGGCTGCAGCGTACTCTTTCACAATGGCTGGACACGTAAAGCGGTCGCCGTATTGTGCGGCCAGTTCGTCACACCGCGCTATAAAACGATCCAAGCCATAGGTATTAACGTACTGCAAAAAACCACCCGTGTGCGGCGGTGCGCCAATCCCCATGATCGACCCAATGTTGCCATCCGCCACGGTGCGCAACACATTGGTTTCTAAACACTTAAGCGCCTCGATTACTTGGCGGAACATCAAGCGATCTTGAATGTCTTGCTCAGGATAGCTCACCGACTCGTCGTAGTACAGATCGAGCAACCCCGGCCAAATGTTTTTGCTGCCGTCTTCGTGATACTCGTAGTAACCACCACCGTGATATCGGCCACCGCGGCCATTGTCGATGATCATGTCTTTAATCACGCGGCGCATTACATCGCCATTGCTCCACTTGTCTTTTACGCCCATCGCTTCCCACGTTTCTTGGGCTTTGCGGGTAAGTTCCAAACTCGTTTCGTCTTGAATTTGTAATGGACCAACCGGCATGCCAATCGCCTTGCCTAAGCGGTCGATGGTGTTCGGGTGAATGCCCTCGGTGAGTAGTTGCGCGCCTTCATCTAAGTAAGTGCCAAACGTACGCGAGGTGAAAAAGCCCAGCGAGTCGTTAACCACAATGGGGGTTTTGCGAATTTGCAGGGTGTAGTCAAACGCTTTGGCTAACGCCGCATCGCTGGTTTTATCCCCCACGATTATTTCAACCAATGGCATTTTGTCTACTGGCGAGAAGAAATGAATACCCACAAAGTTCTCGGGCTTAGCACTCGCTTCGGCCAATTGCGTGATTGGCAGCGTGGACGTATTCGAACCCCAGAAGCCGTCAGCGCTTAGATACTGCTCGGTATCTTTTACAATTTTATGTTTGAGCTCCATGTTTTAAAACACGGCTTCGAGAATCTACTGACAGCCAGGCAGCT
>CAYGNS010000663.1:0-1720 GCA_964351295.1 uncultured Gammaproteobacteria bacterium | reverse complement strand
TGCCGTGGGCGAGAACTATATCACAGTTCCGCAGATTCATCCCCAGGGTGGGAGGCACTTTATTGACAAGATGCCGAATAATTTTCGGCATATCGCGTAATCCAACTAATGTTGCCTCAAGCTAAGATTATTGATGCACGTCGTCATCCAATGGCGTGTTGCTTTAGTGGTTTTAAACAGCTGTTTGCCGAAGGCCAAGAGTTTAGTTACGGTTTGGAGTCAATTGGGCGTTACTATAAAAATTATGTTGAACTAATGGCGCATTATGAGGCCGTGTTACCGGGGCGCATTTTAAAAGTGCAGCACGAAGACGTCATCGCAGACCTTGAAGGTCAAGTGCGCCGTATGTTGAACTATTTGGAGTTACCCTTTGAATCCGCTTGTGTCGATTTTCATAAAACGGATCGAGCCGTTAGAACCCCAAGCTCCGAACAGGTACGACAACCCATATACACCACGGGTATGGATCAATGGCAGCACTTCGCCGAGCATCTGCAACCGCTGCGCGAAGCTCTAGGACCCGTGTTGGAGAATTATTAATGAACAACAACAATGACACTGCGCCCATTTGGCGCAAACAACCTAATGCGGAAATGTGTTTCGTGTGCGGCCGCAGCAACGCGGTCGGTTTGAAGATGCATTTTCACGACAACGGCGTAGACACGGTCGTTAGCGAGGTGCTTATTCCTGAACACTGTCAGGGATATCCCGAAATCACGCATGGTGGAATTCTGACTGCCATTCTCGACGAAATAGTCGGGCGCAGTATCATGGCCGGTGACCATCATCGCTTTATGATGACCGTGAATATGCAGGTACAGTTTCGACAACCTGTGCTGGTAGGTACCAAAATTCGAGCCGAAGGTAAGCTCGTTCGTCTGAAAAGCCGTATTGCTAAAGCCCAAGGAAAAATCTATTTGCCAGACGGTCAAATAGCCTGCGAAGCAGAGCTAACGATGGCAGATATGCCGGCGGGTATTGCAACGCCTAATCGGTTAGAGGCTCTCAACTGGAGTGTAGATACAGAATCATGACGATTGCTGCTCAACTTAGTTTTCAATTATGTTCGATGCGCCGACTGCTGGCCGTTGTAAACCTTGTCGTGTTGATGTTGTTGCTACCAGCCATGACACTCGCCGCAACTGCGCGCTTTAGTATCAATAGTACAGAGTATGTGGGTAGCGTCGACGAGACGAGCAAAGTTAAGGCATTTTTAGGTGTACCGTTTGCCGCTGCGCCGGTGGGAGACCTGCGTTGGCAGGCCCCGCAATCATTTGTGCCGAGTGCCTCTACCATTAACGTGCAAGCGTTTGCCCCCGCCTGTATGCAAACCGACCGTATTATTAAATGGTATCAAGATGTGATCGCTGATTTTGGTGGTGACCCCACTCAGTTTGACGCGCCGCAGTTCAGTGAGGACTGTTTGTATCTAAACATCTGGGCACCGGATATATCCGAACAGGATGCAGTGAACTTGCCGGTTTATGTCTATTTACATGGCGGGAGCAACATAGCTGGTTGGTCTTTTGAGCCCAATTATGTGGGGGCTACCATGGCGCAACGCGGCATCATTGTGGTGTCAGTTGCATATCGTTTAGGCGTGTTTGGGTTTTTTCCACATCCCGAGTCCGAGTATGCAAATTTTGCCATGCTGGATCAAATCGCGGCGTTGAAGTGGGTACAAGAACACATCGCCGCAGTGGGCGGGGACCCGCAACGA
>CAYGNS010000662.1:0-1721 GCA_964351295.1 uncultured Gammaproteobacteria bacterium | reverse complement strand
CAAGAAAACCAGCAACTTGTGGCTTTGGCGGCTAAGCGCGATGAATTGGCTCAAGCACTGCTAAGCTTCGCTCATGACGCGTTAATTCGTCTTATAAACGAAAGCCCTGGATTTATTGAGCAACTGCACGAAGCCGGGCATGTTTATCAACTCAACACGGGCGATGCCATTCTATTGCCGCAACAAACCGCCCCCGCGGATGAACCCCAAAATTGTTGTTGGCATAGCGTGTTTTGCATTGGCGAGCAAATGGGCGAAGGCTTGTCGTTTGCCATTAGAACAACGGATTAAGTGCCTACTGAACCGTAACGAACACCCCATTGTTTTGGTATGCGACTTCCTTCATCAAGGTCGCAAAACGATCGTCACCGCCACTCGGACGAAACTCTATGCCGTGGATGCTGGCAATAGGCTCTCCCGTAACTTTATTGATATTGTGTCGTTTAACAACATCCAGCACTTGATCATAAGAAGGGCCATTAAAGTCGTCGCCCAACACATAGATCGACAAGCTGATATTACCTTTGGCGTACGTCGTTAACGCCTTTTCTAAACCATCGGCGGGATTACTGTCTGATGACGTAACCCAGCGTTGATACCGAGCAAACGCGTTGTCCCGCTTTATTTTGGAATCGCGTATCCAAGCTCCAGCGGTATCATTCGATAAAAATCGCCCATCGTCGCTCATAATTTGAAACCCCTTCACACGTGGGTGTACCGATAGCAGCGTGCGTAATACAGCTGCCACTTTTACCTTTTGTGCATCCATACTGCCCGATTTGTCGATTACAAATACAATGTACTCAGCGCCCACGGGAATGCCGGCCACGTAGTCGCTCTGCATGGTACCCACACCACCGTCAGACTGCGCTGAGGCAACCGAACGTATTTGCTCCTGCGCTTCAGTTAGGGTGGAGCGTTGCGCTTGCGTGCTCGAATTAAGTTGTGCATTCTCCGACTGTAATTTGGCTAACTCGGCTTGCAGTGTGGCCGCACGATACTGCAGGGCTTGCACCGCATCATTGCGCTCTCCAGCCGAACTTTTAAGAGCTAGCGCTTCTTTCTTGAGCTCAATTTTTTCAACCAAGAGCTGCTGTATATCCACCGTTGGTACATTACTCACGCCGGTTTTAGCCAACAACAGCATCATCACCATGGCCCCAAAGCCACAGGAGATTACGTCAAGGAAAGACATGCCAAACACTTCTGTTTCTTTACGTCGACTCGCCATGCTATTGCTCTACGTCGCTGTTCATTTAGGGCCAAGCTTTGCTGGGGCTAAACAAAACGCCGCCCGTTCGGCGCGCCCAAGCGTAATAATAGGGAGCGGCTTTGGAGTCGCCTTCTAGGTGCAACAGAAACACGTCAACTTGCAGGTCACGCGACCATGATTGCTGCGCCGCAACGAGCAAATTGGCTCGGCAGCGGCCGCTAACATACTCTGATTTAGCCTTACACCCGGCAACACCACCACGCCCGCCGATTTGCTGAGTAGGCAGACCATCGGTAATCACATACACATTAGTGGGCGGTGGCGACATGCGGCTCACATACTCTACGGCCGAACTCAAATTAGTGCCGCCATTAGGCACCGTCGCGAGCACCGTATTCTTAAGCGCGGCCACTGCTTGCGCATCGGCTTTACCGATGTAGCCACCCGACAAACTTTTGGCTTGTTCAGAAAAAGCCACTAGGTCGAATTGGCTCGCGCTAGGTACTTG
>CAYGNS010000661.1:0-1725 GCA_964351295.1 uncultured Gammaproteobacteria bacterium | reverse complement strand
ACCCAACGGTATCGCTTTCAACCCTTGCAGCGCCACTTTAATCACCGCAACATCAGAGTCCTTATCAGCGCCAATGACGCTTGCCTGCGCTTCCACACCGTTTTGCAATGTGACAGTGATTTTGTCCGCGCCCTGAATTACGTGGGCATTGGTTAGGATCAATCCATTCTCTGCATCGAACACCACGCCTGAGCCTAGTCCTTGGCGTTTGTGCTTTTGCTCATAAGGGCGTTGCCCAAAAAAGCGGTTGAAAAAAGGATCGTCAAAGAATGGGTCTACGCGGCGGCGAATGCGTACTTCCGACTCCGTGGATATATTCACCACAGCGCCTTCAATGCGTTCCAACATCGGCGCCAATGAAGGCAAAGCTTGGCCATCCACCGCCATCGGTAATGCGGCCGCCGCCACATTAGTCGCCGAGCCGATAACGCACAGCAAAAGCAGACTCAGTATTGATAATTGTTTACGCAAAATTAATAAGCTCATGGGTTTAATAAGGTGTCGAAAATCCACCCAATACAATTTAAGATTTAAACGTCGCCTAGTAATAGTCATTTAAGCATTGGCTACGCCGTGCGGCACATGTCCTGTGGGCACATGTTCGCGGGCCGAATCGCAATGCCCCTGTTGATCATCGAAAAAAATATCGGCTCCAAAGGTACGTAAAAACTCGCCTTTAGGCAGGCCGCCCAAGAACACAGCTTCGTCAATACGAATGTTCCAAGCCCGCAGCGTTCGAATAACTCGTTCGTGCGCTGGTGCCGCACGAGCCGTTACAATCGCCGTTCTAATCGGCGAATCTTCCACCGGAAACTCCGACTGTAATCTATGTAACGCGGCCAACATATTTCGAAATGGCCCACCGGGCAAAGGAGTTCTGGCCGAAGCCACTTCGTGTTTAGAGAACTCCACCAACCCTTTGCTCTTATACACTTGTTCGGCTTGATCGGAAAAAACCACGGCATCGCCATCAAAAGCAATGCATAACTGGTCGGCGTTTTCGCTGGTGCTGCTTTTGCGCGACGGCAACATGGTTGCGGCGGCATAGCCCGCACTGAGAGTACTGGCCACATCGGATGGGTCGCTCGACAGAAACACATCCGCACCAAATGGCTTTACATAACGAAACGGACTGCGCCCACTGGTAAACGCCGCGCGCGTTATCGGTAAATTGTGCGCTTGGATGGAGTTAAACACGCGCAAGCCCGTATCGGCCGAGTTGCGCGATAGCAACACCACCTCCACGCGTTCTCGCGGACTGCCCAGTTGGTTTAAGCGCAAGAGCTTTTCGACCAAAGGAAACGCAGTGCCAGGCTCAAGCAGCTCGCTCTCGTGCTCAATTTGATACTGACAATACGCGTCCACACCCTGCTCTACGAACACTTGGTGGCTCGCTTGCAGGTCAAACAGCGCGCGCGACGAAATCGCAACAACGAGTTTTTCTTCCGGTTCGGTGGTCATCGTGCTTTGCATCGTCAATTGAAGTTCGCTTGCCGTGCGCATTACGCATTAAGTGAAAAGAGGCCGCTGGGGTTCACCCAAGACTAACTAGCTAGCGGCTGTAAGTGCACGCAGTCTACCAACGCTGGACAACTACACGCGAAAGCTAACAAACAATTTAATTACCCCAAACCGAACCTTTAACGGCAGTTCATTACCGATAGGTAAGTTCAGGCCGCAAGCCCTGTTGCGTTTTGCAGAACGCAATTACCGCGGCCGCATCTT
>CAYGNS010000660.1:0-1727 GCA_964351295.1 uncultured Gammaproteobacteria bacterium | reverse complement strand
GAACAGATGGGCGGCGGTGATACCGTATTTTTCTTGTCCACGCCGCCGTCGATTTTTGCGCCCATTTGCAGTGCGATGGGCCAAGCGGGTGTGGTTACCGAACGTACACGCTTGTTGGTAGAGAAGCCGCTCGGAACCTCCTTAGAGACGTTCAACGAAATCAATAACACTTTATTCAAGACCTTCGATGAACATCAGATCTATCGAATTGATCATTACTTAGGCAAGGAGACGGTGCAAAATTTGTTGGCTTTGCGCTTCGCCAACATTTTATTTGAACCGCTCTGGAACCGAAACTATATAGACCATGTGCAAGTTACCGTTGCCGAAAGCGTTGGGGCTGGTGGACGTTGGAGCTACTACGATGAGTCTGGTGCGTTGCGCGACATGGTGCAAAACCATTTGTTGCAGCTAGTATGCTTGGTTGCCATGGAGTTTCCGGCGCGCAATAAAGCCGATGATATTCGCGACGAAAAGCTAAAAGTTATTCGTAGCTTAAAAGAGATAGGCGCGCATAACATTCGCGAGAATACGGTAAAGGGCCAATATGTTGCGGGTTCGGTTGAGAACGAGCTTGTGCCAGGCTACTTAGAAGAGAAGGACGCCACTCGACCACGTTCAACGACCGATACGTTTGTGGCGATCAAAGCAGAAATCGAAAACGCTCGTTGGGCCGGTGTGCCGTTCTATTTGCGTACGGGCAAACGCATGTCGCATCGTTATTCGGAGATTGTGATTCAGTTTAAGCCCGTTGTATTCAAATTTATTGATGTGGATCCCAACGATATTAATAACAATCGTTTAGTAATCCGCTTACAACCGAACGAAGGTATTGAGCTCAACCTGATGAATAAAGTGCCGGGTCTAAGCGAATCGTTTAGCCTGCAAAATGTAGGCTTGAACTTGTCGTTTGAAGAGGCCTTCGAGGAGCATCGCAGCCCCAGTGCATACGAGCGATTGTTGTTGGATGTTACGCGTGGTGACCAAACCTTGTTTATGCGCAGCGATGAATTACGCGGAGCTTGGCAATGGGTAGATGGCATTATTGAAGGTTGGGACATCACCCGTCAGACCACTCAGACTTATCGAGCGGGTTCAATGGGTCCCGACGATGCATTAGCGCTCATGATTAAGGACGGCCGACGCTGGGTTGAATTTGAGTAACCCTATGGCAAAGCATGACGAACAATTAGATAACACGCAGAGTTCTGCATCAGCTGAATTGGCGCAGTTAACGTTCGCGCGCGGCAAAGTCATCTGGCATGAATTTGCGAGTCCGAATGCCTTGGCCGAGGCTTTAGCTAATACGCTTGTCGAGCAATTCACGGCGCTGCTCGCAGCCGAGTGTTCGCCCTTAGCCGCGTTTTCGGGTGGTTCAACCCCTAAGCCTCTATTCGAGGCGTTGGCGGGCAAGTCATTGGAATGGCGGCACGCACAGGTCACTCTGGTGGATGAGCGCTGGGTGGATGTTGCGCATGAGTTGTCCAATGAGCGGTTTATTAAAGCACATTTTTTGTCGCACTTAGTGCAACAGCCGGAATTTTTGCCCTTGTATGTCGAGGCTGACTCGGTGGCTACATCACTGCCGAGCGTGCTCAACAACTATAAGCGCGCCACTAGCAAACGTACCTCGAAATATTTTTTTGATGCAGTGATACTAGGCATGCGTACCGATGGTCATACGGCCTCTTTCTTGCCAGATGCTGATAACGTGCGGGAGCTGGTTA
>CAYGNS010000659.1:0-1729 GCA_964351295.1 uncultured Gammaproteobacteria bacterium | reverse complement strand
ATCCAACGGTTGTCGCAAGAACTTGGCGAATCCGAAGCGCAGTTGCGCGAACGCGCGCAAAAGTATTTTGCGGAGCTGGTGGCGATTCCCCACAATTTTTGGCAAGACGTGGCGGGCGGCTTTAATCGCTGGGTTATTTCGTTGGGCTACGAAGACAAGCTCGTGATGGATAAAAAGCGCTTAATGCGCTTTCGTAAAATTGTGCAGGAGCACCCCTCGGCTATTTTGTGGACCCATAAAACCCACATGGACGGCTTAACCATGCAAGCGGTGTTGTTCGAAAACGACTTTCCCACACCGCACACCATGGGTGGCATCAATATGGCGTTTGCGGGAATGGGCTTTTTAGCGCGTCGCGCAGGTGCCATCTTTATTCGGCGCTCGTTTCAAGATAACGCCCTGTACAAGTTTGTCTTACGTCAATACTTAGCTTATTTGCTCGACAAGCGGTTTCCGCTTACTTGGTCTTTTGAAGGCACGCGCTCGCGGGTGGGCAAATTAATGCCTCCGCGCTATGGAATGCTCAAATATGTGCTGGATGCGATGCAGGAGTCGAGCCAAGACAATTTGCACATTATTCCTGTGGCGATCAATTACGACATGATCAACGACGTAAAGGACTATGCCGAAGAGCAGTCGGGCGCAATCAAGCGCCCCGAAAGTCTGAGTTGGTTTGTGTCGTACTTGCGCGGTTTAAAGCAGCCTTTGGGGCGCATCTATCTGGATTTTGGCGAACCCGTGGTGGTGAGTAAAGCCGACATTCAAGGCGACAATTTGGCGCTGCAAAGAATCGCGTTTAAGGTGGGCTTTGAAGCCAATAGAGTTACGCCCATTACGCTCACTTCTTTAATGTCGATGAGTTTGCTCGGTGCGGCTCCGCGCGCGCAAACCATTAACGAACTCAGCGAGAACATGGACCTGCTGCGTGTTTGGGCGCAACATCGTAACGTAAAGTTTACCAGCGACTTTGAAGAGCATAACCGCGAGCACATGCTCGAAATGATCAATCACATGATTGATGCACAGCTGATTCGACGCTATGACGAAGGCCCTGAAACCGTGTATGCGGTGGGCCCAGATCAGCACGCGATGGCTAGCTATTATCGCAATACGATCGTGCATCACTTTGTGACCAAGGCGATTACTGAGCTAGCTTTGATGGAAGCAGCTAATGTTACCGAGAATCCAGTTGATGCGTTCTGGCAAGAGGCCGATCGCTTGCGCGACATGTTTAAGTTTGAGTTTTTCTACGCCCCCACCGAAGAGTTTCATAGTGATGTGCAAACGGAACTCGCGTTCTTCGATAAAAAATGGGAGAAACAATTGCTTAAACGGAGCACCGCGTCGCAGCTGCTCAAGAGCTTTTCGCCGATTATTGCGCACGCGAGTCTTAAACCGTATATCGAGGCTTATCGGATTGTGGCGGATGTGTTTGCGCGGTTGCCCGATACCGACACGCTTGACGAGAAAGCCATGCTCACGGCATGCTTTAAATACGGTCGGCAAGCCTATCTGCAGCGGCGCATTACGAGTAAAGCCTCGCTGGGGCAAATTTTGTTTAAGAACGGCTATAAACTGTTAGACAGCTACGGGGTGCTAGAGCCGGGTGAGGGCGTGGCCGAAAAGCGCAAACGATTGAGCCAAGATTTTCGCAAATTGGCGCATCGCATTGAGCAACTGCGGGTGCTCGCCATGCCGCACGATTTTGACTAACGGCTCACTCTGACAC
>CAYGNS010000658.1:0-1730 GCA_964351295.1 uncultured Gammaproteobacteria bacterium | reverse complement strand
AAACGCGCGCACCGTGTAGCTAATTTTCATTGATCTGTTTTGGGCGGTTATGCTGTGGTTTGACGGTGATTGATCGCTGGCTCAGGGGCGCTTTTACACGCTCAAACTGTACCCGAAGCCTCGGTGGGTCACTATGAAATCGGTGTGAGGATTCTGCGTTCGGAGTTTGGCGCGTAAAGTTTTAATATGTGTATCAATGGCGCGGTCGTCCGACGGGTGGTTGGCAGACCAAACATGGTCAATGAGTTGCCGACGGCTGAATACTTGGCCAGGTCGTGCCAACATACAAGCCAGCAGAAGATACTCCGCCCGTGTAAGATCAAGCGCTTGATCGTTGCAGCGAATAATCCGCTTGTTTAGATCGTGACTGAATTGGGCGGCGGCCGGTTTGCCAGCGGTTTTGGAGGCGTCACTTAAACGCGCAGGCGCGTTCAGAGGCGTAATGCGTTTTAAAATGACCTTGACGCGGGTTGCCAGCTCGCGCGGACTAAACGGCTTGCAGACGTAGTCGTCTGCGCCAATCTCTAATCCTACAATGCGGTCGATCTCTTCGTTGCGCGCGGTTAAAAAAATAACGGGGATGTCGCGATTACTGTGGTTACTTTTACGCAAGGACTTTAATAGTTCGAATCCATTTCCGTCTGGTAAAGTGACGTCCAATACGGCTATGGCGTAGTTGTGTTCCTGTAGGTGTCGCTCAGCGCTGGCACAGTCTGCGGCCCAATGTACAGTGAAACGGTCTGAAGTGAGGGCATAGATCAGCGTATCGGCGATCTCTTTTTCGTCTTCTACTATTAAGATCGTTTGATTCACAATGGGCCGGTGGGGTGCTTAAAAAGGGTTCTATCGTACCTGAACACGTAGGCACATAAAATACTGATGTAGCTAGCCAATTGGCAATAAAATGAAAAAAAGGTATGCTCAAACGCAAAGTTAACTCGAACTCATTAATTGAGGAATCCGCATGCGGTCCATATTAGTTGTTAACCCTAAAGGGGGCTGTGGTAAAACCACGATTGCTACTAACCTAGCCACGTATTATGCGGTGTGGAACACGTCGGTTGCCTTGGTGGATCTGGACCCTCAGGAATCTTCATTGCAATGGCTCCAGGCACGTCCTAAAACAGAGCCGACTATTCAAGGTTTTAACGGCTTGAAGGGTAATATTTACCCCGCGGAGGGAACGCAACGGGTTATTTACGATGCCCCAGCACGCACCGACAACGACAAGCTCGCTCAGCTTATAAAAATGGTGGATGTGGTTATTATTCCAGTATTGCCGAGCGCTATTGATATGCGCGCTACGGCGACTTTTGTAGCAGACCTAGTGGCGAAAGTAAAAAAGAATAATGCCAAAGCCCTGTTTGGTGTGGTCGCGAATCGTGCGCAGCGACACTACAAGTCGTTCGAGGTTTTAGAGCGCTTTTTACGCACGCTTGCAATCCCCACCGTGGGCACATTACGTAATTCACAAAATTACATTAAAGCGGCGGATACGGGCATTGGTATTTTTGAAATGCCATTAAGTGAAGTAGCCGTGGATATGGATGAATGGAAGCCGCTTATTCACTGGTTAGAGGGGTCGTCTGCTGTAAAGTAAAGCTATGAGTACCTCAAATGTGTTGGCATTGCTGCCTTTTGCCTGTTTTTGCATTTTCTTAGTGCTAGAGGCTTGGTTTCCGCGGCGAGCAGAACCTCACGTTTGGACACAAGCGCGCTTTGCCCACAAT
>CAYGNS010000657.1:0-1731 GCA_964351295.1 uncultured Gammaproteobacteria bacterium | reverse complement strand
ACTCAGTCCGGTTCCAGAAAACCTAGGCTCGGTATTGGGCGCCAATGTTTACTTTGCCCGGCTACGCGGCCACGGACGCGGTAGTGCAGGCATGTTGGACGGTAACATTGAGGACTGGAAACGCGACGCACTGGAGGCTTTTGCCATCGCGAAACTGCTCGGCGAACGCGTGGTATTGGTCAGCGCGTCCACCGGCGGCACCCTGAGCACTTGGTTGACTAGCCGAAATGACCCATCCTTAGACCGCGTTCTGCTTAGCCTCTTGGTCTCCCCCAACTTTGGTTTGGCCGACAACAGCCGCGAGATATTACGATGGCAATGGGGGCTCCAGCTCGCCAAATGGCTCAAAGGCGATGAGCACTACTTTGTGCCACAGAATGAGCTACATTCACGCTATTGGACCGAGCGCTATGCGATGGATGCCATTGTACCAATGATTAAATTAGTCGACGAAATCAATGAGATTGATGTGAGTCATGTTGCCATCCCCCAGCACTTTATATTTTCGCCGGACGATCAAGTGATTGATGTTGACGCGATCGCTATCATGGCCGACAAGTATGTGAATGCAGAAACGAGTTTAAACCGCATACTCGGCGCCGAAGATCCTGGACAGCATGTGATTGCAGGCGATGCTTGTTCGCCGGCAACGACGACGGAGGTCGTCGAACTCATGCACAGCAAAATTAGCGAGGCGCTTGATAACGCCGAGCTTTAAGCCAATTTGTTTAGGTGCCGGATAGCGGCCCTACCCTACCCATTTTCGCGCATTTCTGAATAGTCGCATCCACGGACTATAGTGCCCCCAGTCGGAGGGCGCCCACGGACTCGTCTCCGTGCGGAACATACGCTCTGGATGCGGCATCATTATGGTTACTCGGCCGTCATCGTTACAAAGACCGGCTACGGAGTGCGCCGAGCCATTCGGATTGTAAGGGTACACTTGCGTTGGGGTTCCTTTATGATCGATGTACTCCAACGCAATACTGGCATCCTGCCGATACACCCCAGAACTTGAATACTCTGCACGTCCTTCCCCATGTGCGAGTACTACTGGCAACTCCGAACCTTGCATACCTTGCATAAACAAGGAATTGGTTTGGGGAATGCGTGTTTGCACATAGCGAGCCTCAAACTGCTCGGACTCGTTACGCACAAAGTGCGGCCAGTGTGCAGCGCCCGGTATTATCTGTTTTAGATTTGACATCATCTGGCAGCCGTTACAAATCCCTAGGGCAAACGTATCTGGTCGGGCAAAGAAGGCTGAAAATTGGTCGAATAAGCGACTATTGAATAACACCGACTTAGCCCCGCCCTCACCCGCGCCAAGCACATCGCCATACGAAAACCCACCGCAGGCCACCAAACCTTGTACCTGCTGCAGATCAAAGCGTCCCTCTAGCAGATCCGTCATTGTAACGTCAATCGCACGAAACCCCGCCTGGTCAAACGCAGCGGCCATCTCCATATGACCATTAACACCTTGCTCTCGCAATATGGCCATGGGCGGTCGCGATTGATTAATGTAGGGGGCACTAATATCCTCATTGGGGGCAAAACTTAAGCGACTGTAAAGTCCAGAATCGCTCGAGTCGCGCATCCGCGCGTACTCTTGTTCAGCGCATTTCGGATTGTCACGTAATTGCTGCATGGCAAAACTGGTAGACGACCACAGGCCACGCAGATCTTCCCGCGACGCCGTAAATAGTGTGGAGGTGCTGGGTTCTATAC
>CAYGNS010000656.1:0-1732 GCA_964351295.1 uncultured Gammaproteobacteria bacterium | reverse complement strand
AACGGTTTTTACTATGTCAGGTTGAACATAGCTAAATGTCAGAACCAGATTGCAAATAGATCTAGCGTGGGCTGGCGCGGTAAAATAGTCGACGCGAAATTGGTATTCAGAATTCGGTTGCAGTTCTAGCACTTTGGCATTAGTACTGAATGACCACGTATTGGCCAAGCCGCCTGCCACACTATTTAGATTTACAGGAAACGACATCCAGCTACCACCATCTTGACTAAAGCGCGGCGTTGCAGTCCAACCATCGTGGTCGCTTGTGAGCAAAATGCTGCCTCTCGCTTCGGCTAACACTTGAACGGGTCGCTGCGGAGTTGAGAAGATCTCCGACTCACAACCACTAAAGCCGGCATGGGTTTGTTCACCGATGGACACATATTGCGTGTGCAGGTCATCACCAGCCATCGGCACAACGACAACCTTGCTACCTTGGGCCAAAACGTGGTTGCTCAGTAGCAAGTTGCTAAGCAATGCGATTAGGCACAAGCCAGGTAATTGTTTCGGTAACATCGTTATAACCTCTTAAATTTATTTAGAAAACTTTCGAGCAAGGCTTTTTGTTGTTAGTTTAGACTGGAATTCGTGTTAAAAACAGGCGGGATATACTGTCAAAAAGATAGAGCCGTTAGCCGCGCGGCCTACGCGTAACATCCTTCTGTTCGCGAGCATTAAAATAATCTACCTCACGCAATATCGCGCTTAGCGTTCACGTTCAACGGCACAAAATTTCACTAAACAATGCGTGAACACGTCACAAAAGTGCGCTAGGCTATTACTGGGTTGGGAAATTTACGTTTGTGAGGTACTGTTTCTCAGGCGTCCTGTCCCAAGAGCTTTACTCATTTAATCCAATTGGAGGATCACCATGAAGTTATCAGCACCAACTCAAATTGTTTTCTTTATTTCGCTCATTCTTGGCGTGCTTGGTCTATTGTCCGGTTTTGACATTGTTCCTGCAATTCAAGGCAACAGCTTTTACATTATGACAGCCGCGTGGGTAGCGTTAACCGCGGGTGTGGTGCTCAAAGGGCTGTGACCTATAGTTTGGCATAGTGAGGGCGTGGGCTGATTCCACGCTTTCGCAACGCAAAACCCGTGCCCTCATGCTGATATCTATCGGCATGGGGGCATTTTTTTGTGAGTCAGTTAATTCCCCATTCAGCACCATTCAGGTCGGTAAGAGTCACTTGCTGTTATACAGCACTCAAGCGCAATTACTTTGTGCTCAGGCTCACTGCATACAGGCGATGACGTGTTTACGCTATTTCGTTGTGTAAAACGCTCTTATAATGAGTGAAACGTGGCTCTAGCGAACATAGCTCAACATAGCTGAATAGTGACTTCGCCCTGTAAACTTTAAGTTCAGACCATTAAAACTATGCAAACCAAAACCATCGAAGATATTGTTGAAAGCTTGCAGCATAAGCAGGGGCCGCTCTTGCCAATCTTGCACGCAATTCAGCATGAGCGTGGCTTTATTCCCAGTGACGCAGTCGCGATCATTGCCAAAAAGCTCAATCTGTCGCGTGCCGAGGTGCACGGGGTGGTGAGTTTTTATCACGACTTTAAAACGGCGCCGACTGGTGCCAATACTGTGCAAATCTGCCGTGCCGAAGCGTGTCAATCGATGGGCTCGGAGCAGCTCGAAGAGCATGCTAAGCGCAGTCTTAATTTAGACTGTTGCGAAACCTCCGACGATGGGCAGATCACGTTGGAACCCGTTTAT
>CAYGNS010000655.1:0-1751 GCA_964351295.1 uncultured Gammaproteobacteria bacterium | reverse complement strand
GCGTTACGCCAACGGTCAGCATTCGATTCATCTGTTTGGTCCATTGGGCGCGGGGGCGGTGCGCCTAGACTATTCCGCCAACGAAGCGCGCTTAAGTGACAATAAGGGCGAGCTTTATGTAGGGCCTGATGCTGCAACTCTATTAACCGAAATTACTGGGTTAACGTTGCCAATCTACGCATTGGAATTTTGGTTGTTTGCCATTCCCTCCCCCAACGCGGTGGCGCGTTACCAGCTGGGCTCGGCTTCTAAGCAAGAGGTTTTTCGGATTCGGCAGTTAGGATGGGAAACAACCTTTAGCGACTATCAGGCATGGGGAACAGAGACCGAATTGGCGCCTATCGATCATCCGCAACAGGTTACGCCAATAGCCGCTACGGAGCAAAGCACAACTGAACTAGTGCGCCTGCCACGCCGTATTACGGCGACAGGGCGCGGGCCCGATGGGTCAGCGGTTGAGGTTCGAATCGTTTCTAAATTATGGCAATTTTAGGAGTTGATATTGCAGCGCAATTTCACATGCCTAGATGATGCAGAAACGTTCAGCCCCTAAAATGCCTACGAGTTCAGCTCTCATTTCTTCCAGCGAAGTGATTTGGACTTCGCCCGCTAAGATCAATCTGTTTTTGCATATTGTTGGTCGACGCGATGATGGTTATCACCTGCTGCAAACCATCTTTCAGTTTTTGGATTTTGCTGATCAAATGCGCTTTAGCCCCAACAATGACGGTGTGATCGCGCGCAGTTACGAATTGGGTTTTGCGCTGGCCGAGGATCTCAACCTTAGGGCAGCAGAACTTTTGCGCAAATATGCTGGTGACTCTTCGTTAGGCGTGACGGTGCACCTCGATAAAAAAATCCCTATGGGCGGCGGCTTAGGTGGGGGTAGTTCTAATGCAGCTACAACGCTACTCGCGCTCAATCACTTATGGGCGTTGGATCTGAGCATTCCGACACTGCAGGCTTTAGGGCTGCAATTGGGTGCTGACGTGCCGGTATTCGTGGCGGGCCACGCGGCATGGGCTGAGGGAGTAGGGGAGGAGCTAACCCCTATTGAGCTGCCTACGCCGTGGTACTTGGTGTTATTTCCGGAGCAGGGTGTATCCACGGCCGAAATTTTTTCTCAGAATCATTTGACACCACGGGCTCAGATGAAGAAAATACGCGCTCTTCGAAACCCGTCGGTTCTAAGTGTCGGAGTAAACGATCTCGAACCTGTAGTACGCAAGCTCGTGCCTGAGGTCGATCGCTTAATTCGCTGGATGCTAAAATTTGGACCGGCGCGCATGAGCGGTTCGGGTAGTTCGATTTTTATGCCCTGTGACTCTGAGCAAATCGCCCAAAGTATTTTAGCCAAACGGCCAGAGCATATTCGGGGATTTGTAGCAAAGGGCTTAAATTATATTGAGCGGAACGTGTGATTTTCACACCGAAGCAGGGGCGTCAGGCTAAAATGGTCTACCTCAACGTGGATGAGTTCTAAGCTTAATAACCTAATTTGCTGGGTTTCGGATTATCGGTAAGTGCGATAGTCGTACAGTAATAAGATTGATGGGGTGTCGCCAAGTGGCCTAAGGCACCGGATTTTGATTCCGGCATACGAAGGTTCGAATCCTTCCACCCCAGCCATTTTTTCTAAAAGCTCTGTTTGCCTAGGGTTGTGTAGTTCGATTTAAACAGTTTAAGTTGTCTAGTGCACATAGACTTAATGACCGTAAATTCGACTTCGCCCGTGCGGGGCAGCGAAAGTG
>CAYGNS010000654.1:0-1754 GCA_964351295.1 uncultured Gammaproteobacteria bacterium | reverse complement strand
TTTAAGGCTTGTATCATCGCGTCCTGTTAAGGCATTCGATTTTTGCGCAAACTGAACGGCTTGTGCGTATTCGCCACGGCTTAAGCGCAAATCAGCCAACTCGTGCCAAACAGCTGGATTACGCGCCTCGATGCGCAGTGCGCGCTCAAGCGATTCGGCGGCCGCTTCATAATCATTTGCTTGCTTATAGCCAATGGCATCGTCAAGTAAGTTCTTAACGGCATCCGACATACTTGGCGTGCCTGCCAATGATTCGGTTTGTATGCGCGGCTCGTCTGGGTAAGGCAACGCCTGACCATCAACTAACACGCGCTCTTCAACGTCGGCGGGTGGATAGTCATCGCGCTCAGCAGTGCTAATACAGCCGCCCAACAAATAGCCGATGAGCGCAATAACGACCCAATGCGCCGCTTTGGTTCTACCAATAGTCTTGTCCGCAGACTTGTGCCGTTTGCTTAGCCGCCCGGTTTCGATGAGTGGTTCAACCAAATATACGTTCCCAAAAGCTTGGTTCTTTGCGCGGTTCAAAATGACGATCCTCTTCAGACGGCTCTACCTTTCGTGAACGATCATACCGCAAGTCTTGCGAACACGGTACATTAGGCAAAGGGATTGACCGAATATGGATCGGGAGTTGGCGTGTGAGGCTGCAATCATTGCGCTCTTGATCGAGCGAGTAGCGAATACGCTGTGGCACGATATCAGGGTGCTCAGGCGCGTGTAATCGTTCTAATGGAAGCCCACTCATCACTTTCGACCACACTCGGGCCGCGCCGCCGGCCCCCGTTAATCCAGTCGATTCGTTGTCGTCGCGCCCGATCCAGACAACGGTAAGATAATTGCCGCTGTATCCGGCGAACCAACTGTCTCGGTAATCATCGGTAGTGCCGGTTTTACCCGCCAGTCCGAAATCGTAGCGAAAATCGTTTGAAACGACTTGCGCCGTACCCGTGCGAACCGCTTCTTGTAAGGCGTAATTGATCAACGCATTAAAGTCTGGCTGTACCACTTGTTCGATATTGAGTGGGTAGCGCGCAAGTGGTTCATCTTCTTGACTTAGCACCGCACGCACGCCCTTAATAGGCGTTTTAAAACCATCCGAGGCCAACGTTAAATAGATCTGCGCCACATCCAATACGCTCATTGGCACCGCCCCGAGCAGCACCGATGGGAGTTCACTAAACGACTCGGCATAACCCACGCGGCGAATTAATTGCGAAACCTCTGGCACGCCTATTTGCATTCCCAATTGCACCGTAGCCAAATTATATGAGCGCGCCAAAGCGTCAATGAGCATAATGTCGCCATGCTCTTCGTTATCGTAGTTTTGTGGACGCCAATCAGCACTGCCCTTTTGCGATACTGTTATCGCGCGATCTGACAACTTAGTGGCTAACGAATACCGTTCGGGTTGCTCTAATGCGGCTAAGTATACAAACGGCTTTAATAACGAGCCCACGGGTCGCTTAGACTGCAATGCCCGATTAAAGCCCGAAAACTTAGCACTGCGATCGCCCAACATACCGGCCACTTCGCCATTGTCGGTGCGCACCACAACCGCCGCCATCTGCAAGGTGCCCGGCGCGATACCATGGCGTTGCTCCACGGCAAGGAGCTCTTGGCTGGCAGCCTGCTCCAAGGAATCCTGGACCCGCGGGTTGAGCGTAGTGTGGATTTTCAACCCGACATTATTTAGATCTTCAAGCGCATAGTCACTTTGCAGGTTTTCGCGGACTAGCCCCATGAAGGAGGGA
>CAYGNS010000653.1:0-1755 GCA_964351295.1 uncultured Gammaproteobacteria bacterium | reverse complement strand
ATCCGGCATACTCGGCTAGGTGCTTTAAGTCTGCGGTCTCAAATTGATTGGTTTTACCATTAATGCTGAGCTGATGATTCTTGGTAAAATCGCTGCCCTGCGAATGACACAAGTCGTAGGCAGGACTGAGTCGCCATTGCCCCTGACGATTCATGATGCAGGCAAAGTTTTTAACATGATCGTCTTGATTGGCGCCCACCACGTTGAATACTGTCCGTCTAAATTGCTGCTCGATGTCGGCTTGCGAAAGGTGCAAGCGCTTTAGGGTCATAAACAGTTGCTCGTAAGAGTGGTGCCCGCTGTCCCAGTAATCAAAGTGCGCGAGAGCGCCTAGGGTTTGCACAAACTCTTTGCCGCCAGCGTCATTACGATCAAAGCGTTTAGTCATAAAATGATGCCGCCCATGTTCACTAAAAAGCCGCGACTCCATCATCTCGATATGGCAACTTTGAGCAATTAGGTAATAACTGTATTCAAGCAGACCATAGCCAGCTGGGTCGGCAACTCCCCAATCGCCATTATACTTCACGCCATCAAATTTGATTAACCAATGCTCATAACCTTTGGGGAGATTTAATTGCCCTGATCGTACGGTTGCAGTATTCGGATCAAAACCGATCACCGCTTTAGCCCGCGCACCCCCTGCGGATGTACCAAGGCTAATGATATTGAATATCTCTTGGTCATCCGTGTGGCGATCTAATTTGGCCTGCAGATTTTGCTTATCGGCAAAAGCCATCGAGGCGAGCTCCACGAGCTCTTGTACTTGAAGTTGCTGATTAGGCGCGTCTGTATTGGCTAGCGAGGGCTCAAACTCTAGCGCCCCCATACCTCGCTTACCCGTATAGCACAATCGATCTACAGCATTAAAGCTCTCGCTATTGCGTCCGGTGTTGGCCAGCCACACATCGATTAACCTGTTGCCGTATTTATCGGGCAGGCTGTCGGCCAATAGACCCGGCAGACCATGAAACGCGCGCGGGTGAAGGTCTGGGAACTGATATATGTGACGCTCCTTTGCAGGCATCACTAAAGGCGCAAGCTCGATGCCTGTCTTGGCAAAATCAGGGTCATATTCAAAACGAGCGAAGCGTTCGCTTTCGTGCATCGACACATAGCCGACGTTGGTACCCCATAACTTAACAGTAGCCGTGGTCATTCAAGTTCGTCGCCCCAGATTGGCTTTGAAGCCTGCGAACCAGAGGTGTCCTTATTGCGTCTACGGCTCTTTTGTTTAAGCACCTCGGCCATGGGGGACTTATAGGACTCAGGTAAGAGCTCATCTAAGCTGTGTAGCATATCCAATGCCTTGAGCAGCTTTATCCACGAGCTCAGTTGGCTATCCTGGCCATCTTCAATACGCCGCAACGTGGCCACCCCAATACCCGCGACCGTAGCGAGTTGCACTTGGGTGTAATCAAGCTGCTTACGGACACGCTGCAGACGAGCGCCGAGCTCATGTTGAATTTGATTATTTGGAGTTAAAGTTGATATTTTCATATGATCATATTTGATCGATTTATAGCCTAAATTCGCTAAAAACACTCACTAATGATAGATCTAGATAGCCTGAAGCACAACAATATAAAATTATATATCGATGATCATAAATGATTGTTTTAAAGGGATTTAATCATCTAATCAATCATTTCTGATCACATTATAGAATAATTTATCCAACCATTTAGACAGACAGGAAAGTTCTTAGAAAAAAGAAGATTGATTAATGCGAGGGTGGATGTTTGGTTAAAGGTG
>CAYGNS010000652.1:0-1757 GCA_964351295.1 uncultured Gammaproteobacteria bacterium | reverse complement strand
TCCGCACCTTGGAGCTTGCGAGCTAGTACGGCTACCCCATTTATTTCGACAGTGGCGGCCGCTAGATCTGCACCACCTTGCCCACTCGCAACTAATTTTTGTAGTTGCTTCTTATCGGTCTCAAGCGCTTTTAGATTATCTAATACCTGCCCAATTCGCTCTACCAACTTTGCCGGCGTGGTTCGAAGCTCATCGGAAGCCGCACGCAACACCGCTTGTTGCTCGTTAACCCACTTAAACGCGCCCTCTTGCGTAACCGCTTCTAAGCGCCGCACACCCGCCGCAATACCCGACTCTGAAACTATTTTAAACAAACCAATTTCAGATGTGTTATCCACATGCGTGCCGCCACAGAGTTCTAACGAATAATCCCCCATAGAAATTACACGAACTTGCTCACCATACTTCTCGTCAAAGAGCGCTTCAGCACCAGCCGCCTTAGCGTCAGCAATGGCCATTACCGCGGAGCTCACAGGTAACTTAAGGAATATATTTTGATTAACTTTGCGCTCGACTTCGGCAATTTGTTGTGGGGTAACTGGCCCCTCATTCGCAAAATCGAAGCGTAGACGGTCTTGATTAACCATAGAGCCACGTTGCTGCACATGACCGCCTAGTACCTCTTTCAACGCTGCGTGTAGTAAATGCGTAGCGGAATGGTTAGCGGCCGTCGCAAAACGCGCCACAGCATCCACAGCCACGGCAACCGCTTCTCCTGCCTTCAGCACACCGGAATCAATTGTACCGATGTGCAAAAAGGCGCCATTTGGCAGCTTGCGACAATCGCTCACGCGCATTTCGCCTGAAGCACCCTTTATAACGCCACGGTCGCCAACTTGGCCGCCCCCCTCAGCATAAAAAGGGGTGGTATCCAATGCTAACCCTACTCGACCATCCTCAAGAGTCGTCAAGGCCAAGATCGTCGCCGTTGCACTTAACTGTTTGTAGCCAATGAACTCAGTTTCTCGTTGTACATCTATGTTAATCTCATCGTTCACAGCGAATTGACTGTTGGATTTAGCTTGCGCGCGTTGTTGCTGCATACGCGCTTCGTAACCCGTCATATCTAAACTAAGGTTACGTTCCCGTGCAACATCGGCGGTTAAATCAACCGGAAAGCCATAAGTGTCATACAGCAAAAAGACAAGATCGCCAGGCACTTCATCACCTGTTACCTCAGTCATCTTTTGCTCGAATATCTTCAGGCCGTTTTCGAGGGTTTCAGCGAAGCGCAGCGCGTCTTTTTTAAGCGCTGTTGGATTTTTTTCTTGGGCGGCAACAAGCTCTGGATAAGCATCGCCCATCTCGGCTACAAGCGTAGCAACCAACTTGTAAAAGAACGGCGAGCTAGCCCCCAATTGATAGCCATGGCGAACGGCACGACGAATGATTCGTCGCAAGACATATCCTCGCCCTTCATTGGAGGGCGTGACACCATCCGCTAACATAAAAGAACAAGAGCGAATATGATCAGCAATCACCCGCACCGAATGATGCGTTCGATCGTCAACGCCCACCACCGTACAAATAGTCTGAATCAGATTACTGAACAAATCGATTTCATAATTGTTGTTAACCCCTTGCATGACCGCAGCAATGCGCTCTAGACCCATGCCTGTATCAACAGAAGGCTTTGGCAACGGGGTTAAGGTACCGTCTTTGTCACGATTAAATTGCATGAAGACAAGATTCCAGATCTCTATGTAACGATCGCCATCCTCATCGGGTGTGCCAGGAGGTCCTCCCCAATATTGCGC
>CAYGNS010000651.1:0-1758 GCA_964351295.1 uncultured Gammaproteobacteria bacterium | reverse complement strand
GCCAAAATATCCGGCATCGGCTGCTCATCAAAGTCGCCCAACTACTTTTTGAATAAAGCCCACGGATTTAATTCGGTGCATGGCCGCATGCCGTCGGTAATGACCGGCGCCAATGTGGGCAATCGCGACTTGCTGTACTTGGGCATTTCAGGCGATGGCGACACAGCCTCGATTGGTATGGGGCAATTTGCGCATGTTATTCGGCGCAACCTGGATATGACCTATATCGTTGAAAACAACGGCTGCTATGGCTTAACGAAAGGCCAAGACTCAGCGACCGCAGATGAAGGCTCAATCAGCAAGAAAGGCTCCGCTAATCCGTATGAAGGGATCGACTTGGTCGCATTGGCTTTGGAGCTTGGCGCTACGTTCGTGGCACGCAGTTTCTCGGGCGACAAGGAACAGTTAGTGCCTCTGCTTAAAGCCGCCATGAGTCATAAAGGATTTGCCTTGATCGACATCGTGTCGCCTTGTGTTACGTTCAACAACCATGCAGGGTCCACCAAAAGTTATGACTACACTCGCGAGCACGTAGAAGCCGCTGGGGTGATGGACTTTGTACCTATGGAGCAAGAGATCTCGATTGAACAAATCAAAGGCACCACGAGATCGGTTGCACTACACAACGGCAGCTCGGTACGCCTGAGTAAGCTAGCCGATGGCTACGATCCTACTGATCGACGCAACGCCATCATGACGCTACACGATCATAAGGCGCAGGACAAACTGCTTACTGGATTAGTCTATATTGACCCACAAGCAAGCGACTTCCATAGCATTTTAAAACTGCCGAAGCAGCCGTTAAACGAACTGCGCAAAGCCCAGTTATGTCCAGGCAGCGCTGCATTGAGCAGTATTAATAAAGGCTTAAAATAGTACGTCTTTGGATGGGCGGTAAGCTTTTTTACGCGTCTTTACGCGCCCTATTAATGTTATAGTATTACATTAGCGAAGCTGAAACGAGCAAGGTTTGTGCTGGTACACGCCGCGTGAGTAACCAAAACCTCGTGCGCGCTTACCAACTTAGCCGTCTTCGTTGCAACGGGTCACATTACTGGAACCCGCCCGTTGCCAGCTGAATATCCACACTTCTTAGCACTGTGTCCTAACACTATGACTGCTCACTCTGAAAGACTCGATAAACTGGCGATGTCGCTGTCGGCCATTTGTTTGTTGCATTGTCTACTCACCCCAGTGCTACTGACGCTGGTGCCGCTATTGACGTTATCCGCCTACGCCGAAGAGCTCTTGTTTCATCAATTGCTGTTATGGGTCATTATTCCTATTAGCGTCATTGCGCTATTTTTGGGCTGCAAAAAACACCGCAACGTCGTGATTGTATTGACCGGTGCATTGGGCATGGCCATTTTGCTAGCCGTAGCCTTATTAGGGCACGAAACCATTTCGCCAAATACCGAAAAGTGGGTAACAGCCATGGGCGGCATCGTATTGGCGTTTTCCCATTACCTGAATTACCGCACGTGCCAATCAATTCGGTGTAGATCCACCCACTGCGAGTCGGAGCACCACCACTAAAACGGCTCGGTCCGCAGCCGATTCACAGAGGCAAACAAATTGTGGTATCTTGGCTTAAATTAACAAGCCAACCCCATTACTTATTGCCATGCCCACACAAATTTTAAGCATCGTTCGAGCCGTTCGCAACGCCTTCATCTTACTTGTATCGTTAAGCTTACCGCTCAGCGCAGCCGCTCAGAACGAGCCTGAAGTACAAATTGTGGTGGCTAAAAACATTTA
>CAYGNS010000650.1:0-1759 GCA_964351295.1 uncultured Gammaproteobacteria bacterium | reverse complement strand
CCACATCTAGCGCCTAGATAAGCAAAAGGCAGCTCGAAAGCTGCCTTTGCCATTAGTTCCCCTGCTTGCTAGATCACGTTTTTAATCGTGTCTTTTAAAACTACTCAAGGGAAGCAGTCGCCGAGGCGCTGCCGTTGTTGCCTATTAATACTCATCATCCACGGAAAGTCAAACATAAATACATAACTTTAGATCGCTGCCATTAGTCTTGCTTTTGTCATACTGCTAATTTGATGGCAGGCAGGTTTTCGACACTCGTCTAAATCTGCTCGCTAGGTACATACACAAAACCGTCCATGAGCACCCTCGCGGAGCGTGACATAAGCGCTTTTTCAGCGCGCCACTGGCCCTCTATCTTGCTGACTTGGCCACCCACTTTTAAAGTGCCCGATGGATGACCAAATCGCACCGTGGATAGCTCTCCCCCACCCGCGGCCAAGTTCACCAATGTGCCTGGCACTGCGCTGGCAATTCCAATTGCGACCGCCGCCGTCCCCATCATGGCATGGTGTAACTGCCCCATAGACATGGCTCGCACGAGCAAGTCGATGTCATCAGCCGCCACTTGTGCACCACTCGAAGCGACATATGGCTTAGGCTGCCCCACCCAAGCCACCTTAGGCGTATGCTGGCGCGTTTCGGCCTCACGCACATCGCTAATCAACCCCATGCGCAGCGCCCCGTGGGCTCTAATACGTTCTAATCGCGCTAATAACTCCTGATTGGAATTGACTTGAGCTTGCAGCTCAGTGCCCACTAACCCCAGGTCCTGAGCATTAACAAACACGGTGGGAATACCCGCATTCACCAACGAGGCGCGCAGGCCTTTTTCACCTGGCACCTCCAAATCGTCGATCAAGTTGCCAGTTGGGAAGATCGCGCCATCACCCGCTGGGTCCAAAAACTCTAACTGCACTTCAGCGGCTGGAAACGTCACGCCATCTAAATAAAAATCACCAATCTCCTGTACGACACCACCGCGCATGGGAATGCGCGCAATGATCGATTTACCAATGTTAGCCTGCCAAATTCTGACTGTGGCCAACCCGTTGGTAGGTAGATTGCTGGTATCAAAGAGCTGATTGCGGATCGCAAATGCTCCCACCGCTGCAGTGAGATTGCCACAGTTACCACTCCAATCCACAAAGGGGCGGTCAATAGATATTTGTCCAAACAAATAATCCACGTCAAATCCTGGCTGACTACTTGGTGAGAGAATAACCGCTTTGCTGGTGCTTGAAGTTGCACCGCCCATGCCGTCAGTCTGCTTACCATAAGGGTCGGGGCTGCCCATGACCCTGAGCAAAAATGCATCCCGCGCGCGCCCAGGACTTTGCGCGGAGCGCGGCAAATCGCTCAATTTAAAAAAGACGCCCTTGCTTGTACCACCACGCATAAAGGTGGCGGGTATATTTATCTGCTTCATGGTGTAATGTGCATATTTTTACGATTAAGCTTCAAAGCCATTAAACTATCTAGGCCAAAATTTTCTACGCCATCAAACTATCTAAACCATCAAACTTTAAGGTCCGATGGGTCTTGTGGCTAGAGCGAACTATAAAGCAATCATCGCACAATCGGTGTAACAGCTAAAACAAAGCATGCGTGACTCTGACGCTATCTTAACAATTGCGCTCGAAATATTATCTAAACCTCGCCGCAGCAAAAATTAGTTACCATAGCCTGGTGCAAATACAATAGGCGCACTAGTCGACCCGCCACCACCAATAGTCAAACCATATATGTCAGCAAAAATATT
>CAYGNS010000649.1:0-1762 GCA_964351295.1 uncultured Gammaproteobacteria bacterium | reverse complement strand
CTTAATTTGTCGTGCGGCGGGAGCAGGCGCAGACGTCTCGCGAGTTGGTGCACGTGTTGAAGGTAACTCGAGTGACGAATTTTGATCAGCTGGAGGTTCGCTCGTCACAATCGGCTCTTCTACCGCGCCCGCCGATGAACCCGACTTACTAATAGCCACCACCGTGTTTTGCGGAGCTAGAATACGTGCAAATTCGCCACGCATATCGAGAACGGGACTCGTATAGCCTTGGGCAATCAAAGCCAGAACGGTAGCGTCTAGAGACGGCGCAAGCCGAGCATTGAGTTTGTTTGCTGAGACGATGGCTATTCCATTGCTAACGCTTAGGAACTCTGTACTGACCCAAACGGGTACGGTAGGTGCATCAAAGCGAATATAGTTCCACATCGAATCGGTGCCGATAAGACGATACGCCGAGTTCGTCGAAAACTCTTCGATTAACTGCTTTGAGTTGGCTGTGTAGAGATTGGTAAGTTGCGCTGACACAGGTGCACTTACCAACAGTACTATGCATGTAAGCAGGGAGCGAATCGTTAGAGCGCGCTTTGTCTCGGCGCAAATAAACTGAATCATGAATAGTTAACTCGGTTCCATACGATCGAGTATATAAAGCTCGATTTACATGCCTAAATTCGTGAGCCCCTTCATTTTAACCAGACGATGCACCACCCGATAAAATAACGACCTCGTCTTATTACCCAACCCTGTTTGACCGACTCACCGTCTAAGCAAAATATTTATGCTCGACACGTTAATCAATCACCCCTTTTACGTCAACAACCACCTTGCGCAACTATAGCTTAACGCCTCTCCAGTTACCTGAGCACATCGAATGAAATGCCGATAGCCCCAAAAAATGCCGATAGCCCACAAAAAAATGCCGATAGCCCCAAAATACCGATAGCCGACAAGAAGACTAGAAGTTTAGATTAAACGCAAATTGGGGCTTCTGTCGGCGTACTCTAAACTAATCGTAAGTGAATCCGATATGGCGACTCTCTGCGATAGAGGACTCAAATAAGTGTCGGGCGTCAATTCAAACTACCGAGGTAGGTATTTGATATAAACTGCGCCCGTCAATTGCAGCCCTACGTCTTAGCCCATTTAATTGCGATTTGGCTGAGTCGCCTTTACCCGATCTTTGGAGTAGCGTTGTCGCTCTTCCTCATCCTGCTCAAACGAATACGGCTCCACGAATTTTCGGTCACGATTGCCCGATACAAGCGCGCGCAAATCCGAACGCAAAGTTAGACCAAAATAGCGATCTTCGTAGGCCACATTTGCGATATTGGAATCACGCTCGATTTGCCCGTAAAACAATCCAGCTGTAAGCCATGACCTAAAAGCGTAATTAAGGGTTACGCCAAAATCAGTAAACTCATCTACCCGACCTGTACTGTAATCGTCGTCAATCCACTTAACAAACACGCCAGCGGACAAAGCATCAGTAAAGGAATGATCCCACGCCAAACCAAGCAATTGGCTTTCGTAGAAGTCTGCAAACTCATCTCCTGGCTCTTCCACCAATTGTGATGCACCTAACGAGATCACCGAATACGGGGTAAGGTTGTAACTCAAATTCACGTAATAGGCCGTGCCTTGGTAGTCTTCGCGTGAAGGATCGATGAAATCTTTGTCTGACTCACCCACCGCGACCACACCACTCAAGCCCTGACTAGGCTTCCAACGCAAACCGAGTAAAAAATCGGTCTGCTCGCTGTCTAAACTGTTCAAACTTCGCACATAGTCTATCTCGGTATAT
>CAYGNS010000648.1:0-1765 GCA_964351295.1 uncultured Gammaproteobacteria bacterium | reverse complement strand
TCCAGAAGCGGCAGTGAGCGACTCAGTCGAACCACCCAACAATCGAATAGAATTAAAACAAAAAGAATTCTTTCGAGCGCTTAACGATCCTGAGCTCAAGTCGGATCTAGAGGCCACTTACCAAGCCATCCAAGATTCGATCTCGCAAGGAAACGCCTTTAATTTAGCGTTGAGCGAATTGTATTTTTCGTACGGTTTGCTTTTGCGTGAAGCGGGACGCTTTGACGAGGCGATACAGGCGCTGATCGATGCGATGCATATTCAAAAAGCCAATTACGGTATCTATGATGAGCGCCATAAGGCCGTGCTGCGCTTGCTGTTTGATTTCAATTTTGAACGTCAGCAGCCAGAGTTGGCCGAGGAGTATTTAGGTCGGCTATTGCTGCTTGAAGAGCAACTGGGTGAAAAGCCGGGTGACGAGACCTTTGATATGCTGATAAAGATGGGGCATCACTACTTAGATGCCTACCTATGGAGCTCCTCTGGAACCGATACTGCGCTTGAAAACATCAGCATTGCAGCACGTTACTTTCGCAAGTGTTTAGAGGATTTTCGGGGCTCTGAACTCAGCGAGCGCTTGTTACCTTACGGTGAATACACCTATTCAGAGTATTACCTGAGCAATGAACTGGCGCAGCAATACTTGCAAGCAGATGCCAGTATAATGAGTAGCCGCTCGGCGCTTGATTCGCAGTTGCAACGTGCGCGGATAAACAGTATGCGCTCGCGCGAGAATGCTGCAAAAGCATTAGAGCGGTTCCTGAAGGACGCCCACACTCAAAACAATCAAGCGATGAAAGTGCGAGCATTGGTCTCAATCGGCGATCTAAATCTGATGAATGGCCGCGCACAAGCGGCTAAAGAGTTTTATCTGAAAGCCTGGCAGGAGTCGTTAGAGATCAGTGAGAGCGACCCGCAACGACGGTTGTTCGGCGAGCTAAACCGATTGCCGAACTACCTCTTCAGCAAAGATTGGGAGCGTTCGCAGCATCCCGATAAAACCCGTGTTAGCGTGCCGATCAAAGTTTGGGTGAACAGTTCCGGCAGAGTCGTTAAACTGGAACAAGCGAGTGCGCCGAGTGAACTTAATGATTCGCTGTATTCCAGAGCTCGGCGCGCACTTTGGCGACATACGTTTCGACCAAGAATGGCCGACGGAGACTTTGTAGAGGTGGAAGGCGAGGTGTTTGATACCGAAATTCTAGTGCGAAATGCGTGGCTGGAACGACGTTTGGAGCAACAGGCCGAGCAGGATGGTAAGCCCGATGCAGAGCCTAAGAGTGATCAAGAGCAGGCTTCATAGCAAAAATTGGAGTAGAACCATGAAACAAAGTCTATCTAAACAGCGCTCCGAGTGCGCAAGTCTCTTTCCATTAGCCCCGCAATATTTAGCTTTTGGTGGTTTGCCTAGAGTTAACCGCGCGTTGGTAGCACTCGTGTTCCTATTGGGTTTAGCGGCCTGCCAAACCCCCATTGGGGGTGTGCCTCAAGGGGGTAGTTCAGGTCCCTCGTTGCCGGCTCCACCCATTCCATCGGGCGGAGCGCCTTCAGGTGGAGACTCTAGCAGCATCCCCTCTATTCCCGGCCCGAGCTCAAGCACACCAAGCGATTCGCAACCCTCCGCCAAGCCCACCGCTCCAGGGCAAGAGCCCTCCGCTGATGGAGAGCCCTCAGCCAATAAAGAGCCCTCAGCTGATGGAGAGCCCTCAGCCAATGGAGAGCCTTCAGCCAATGGAGAGCCTTCAGCCAATGGAGAGCCTTCAGC
>CAYGNS010000647.1:0-1767 GCA_964351295.1 uncultured Gammaproteobacteria bacterium | reverse complement strand
ATACCCGCTTCGTCGGTATAGCTAAACCGCGTATCGAGCTCCATGCTGATATTGCCCACCACAATGCGCGGGCTAGGCAAGTCCGCAATAAGAGGGTTTCGATTAGCGGCTAAAATTTCCGTTGGGTCATCTATCTGATCCCCATCGGTGTCTGCCAGTACGGGCGAGGTGCGAAAAAACACATACTCAAAACCGTCTTCAATACCATCTTTGTCGGTATCTTGATGCGATGGGTTACTGTAGATTGAGTTCCACTCTAAGTCGTCTGACAACGTGTCGCCGTCCGTGTCGTGGGTGCGTGGATTCATACTGCCGTGCAACTCGTCGGCATCGCCTACACCGTCGCCATCAGTATCTGCCTCATAGGGGTCTGAATTAACGTGGTAGCGTTGTTCCGATCCGTTAACCCGCACCACAACCACTTCCCAACCGGCTAATTCCACATGATCGTCTAGACCGTCCATGTCGGAATCAACCAATTCGCTACCCGTTGGATTCGTACCAGTAAATCTAACGACAGCCGGATGATGAATTGCCTGTTGTGGCGGCACCGGAATAGGATTGCCCGCTAGGTCTTTAATATTACCCACGGTAAGCGTGAACGGCTGATTAGTTTGCAAGCCCGTCGCTAGCAGCACCGACGTTTGCGAGGGATCGCTAAACGCCGCACTCAATACGGGCAAGCGATTCGCCGTGTTGTCGTTAACAATATTAAAGTTTGCCAACGTTGCTAGCGCATCACTACGAATGGGCTCATCAAATTGCAGCAATACAGATGAGCTAGACGCCGACACGGCGCTTACGGCGGATGGGCTAATTTGATCCAATGTTACAGCAAGCGTTGCACTGTGCGTGCGTCGACCATAGTCGGCTACGGCCGTGATGGCATTAAAGCCCTTTTTAAGGGCAACATTGGCGTTAAACACTCCAGACCGCCACACCACCGCTTGCCCATTCACGTTCACTGTTTCAAGGTTTTTGTTTAGCTCAACAGTACCACTGACTAAAACATTGGGGTTGTTGGTGTACGACTCAGTAACCGGCGCCGTAAATGCAATTTTCGCCGGCCCCTGCGGAGACGGTGTTTCAGGTTCGGGTAAATTGGGGAGAGTCGGACGCGTATCTTCCACACGCACGGGAATTGAACTGCTCGCATCTGGATCGGTTCCGTCTGAATTAGTTCCAGCACTTTGGCTTGTGCCATGGGCGTCACTTTGTGCGGCGCCCGGCAGCACAGATCCCACTGACCCTACAAAGTTTGATAACCCCATCGCAACCGATGCGCTCGCATCAGTGTCGTTCAAGGTATTCCGCTCATCCACAAGATTGCTCGCAGCACTCTCATTTTGCACGCGGTAATCGCTCAAGCGCATGTTCGCTTGTGTGTTGTCTGCATTCGTAGACGATGCTGATACTTGATCTAGGTCACTCACTAATTGAGCACCTTCGTTGATCGCTAATGCGGCAAAAGACTGTGGCGAACTGTCGGTATCGCTGACTGCCCTGCTGCCTACAAGTGCTGTCTCTTTATCGCCAGCTTGTGCGGCATCTGTACCGTTACCAAACACGCGATTGATCGCCGACATTGATGCCAACTTGCCGCTCTGCCAACTTGTGGCAACAAAGCTCGCGATGGGGTGGTTGGGGTTGAATGCTGACAAAGTCGAAAAACTTACTACAGCACCCGTAAAAAGGAGCACCGCCAATAAAACTTTTCTGTTTAGCTTAGTCATGGTTAGTGGCTCCTAGCGTGATGGAATTTAGTAG
>CAYGNS010000646.1:0-1768 GCA_964351295.1 uncultured Gammaproteobacteria bacterium | reverse complement strand
AGCAATGACAAGATCGTTAACGGAAAAACAATAACCGCCAATCGAATGAGTGTCATAAAGCGGCACAAGCACAAAAACGTGGCAACTAAAATGACACTGATCAACGCGGTCATCGAGGCTACGCTCAGATTAAGTACTAACGCGGACTCATTAAAGTCGAACGACAAAACCAGCGCGTAAGCGCTATGCGCGATCAAGGCTAGTAAACCCAGCGGCAGCGTGGCGCGCGCGCACAGATCGAGGAATGCTTGGTAGGGCGATGACGAACGCGCGCCTATGTCAGGTTCTGGGGGCGGCTTGAGTTGCCATGCCGCTCCCAGCGTGGCAAGCGTATAAAGTGCCGCTGCGGCCCACAGGGTTAAAGAACTGTGTAGAATCAACATGCTTTGAGCCGATGCTTATAAAGTGATTTTTACGATCGTTTTGTGGTCAAAGCGCAATCATACACCTTTAACGCGCATGCCTTAATGACCACCCAAATAACAATGCGCTATTATAGTCTATTTAGATAACGAAGTAGGTAAACCCATGTTCGAACAGTTAGGCGATCGCCTTCAGCACACCCTAAAGAAAATGCGCGGGCAAGCACGCCTGAGCGAAGACAATATTAGCGATGCGATGCGCGAAGTTCGGCTCGCATTACTTGAAGCCGACGTCGCGCTGCCCGTGGTTAAGGCGTTTATTGCGAACGTGAAAGCGAAAGCCGTAGGGGTGGATGTCTCGAAAAGTCTGAACCCTGGGCAGATGGTCGTCAAGATAGTTCAAGACGAGTTAGTTCAGTTAATGGGCGCGGCCAACGACGAGCTTAACTTAACCCAAGCCCCTCCTGCGGTGGTGCTTGTGGCTGGTTTGCAAGGGGCTGGTAAAACGACGACCGTTGCCAAATTGGCCAATTGGCTAAAGGTGCGCAAAAATAAAAAGGTAATGGTGGTGAGCGCAGACGTATACCGACCCGCCGCGATCGACCAGTTAAAGATGCTTGCGCAGTCTATTGACGTATTGTTTTGTCCAAGTTCGACCACCGATGATCCCGTCGCTATCGTCAAGGCTGCGCTGCAAGCGGCTAAGAACGCGGTTGCGGATGTTTTGATTATTGACACGGCGGGTCGCCAACACGTTGATCAAGCGCTCATGGCCGAGATTCAGCTCGTACATAAAGCGGCGAACCCAATTGAGACGCTCTTTGTTGTAGACAGTATGACGGGTCAGGATGCGGTACTCAGTGCTCAAGCGTTTGATCAAGCTTTGCCTCTTACCGGCGTTATCTTAACCAAATCTGATGGTGATGCACGCGGGGGCGCAGCGTTGTCTATCCGCCATGTAACGGGCAAGCCGATCAAGTTTTTAGGTGTCGGCGAGAAAATTGATGGGCTCGAGGCGTTTCATCCTGACCGTATTGCATCGCGTATTTTAGGCATGGGCGATGTGATGTCATTGATCGAGGAGGCTGAACTCAAGGTCGATCAAGACAAAGCTCAAAAACTCGTTAATAAAATTAAAAAGGGTCAAGGATTTGACCTTGAAGATTATCGCGATCAAGTTGCCCAAATGAATCAGTTTGGTGGAATTGAAAGCATGCTCGACAAACTGCCGGGCATGGGCAATATGAAGATTCCGGCCGGTGCGCTCGGTAATGCCATGGGCGACATGAATAAGAGCGTGGCGATTATTAATTCCATGACACCGCACGAGCGGCACTTTCCCAACGTGATTCAAGGAGGGCGAAAAAGACGTATTGCTGCGGGCTCGGGTACCACCATTCAGGATG
>CAYGNS010000645.1:0-1776 GCA_964351295.1 uncultured Gammaproteobacteria bacterium | reverse complement strand
GGATTGCGGCGCAGGGGACAAGCCGCCTTGAATAAGCGGTGCGACAATGTTTTGCACATCAGGACCAAAAAACAATCCCACCAAAATAATAAGTAGCACCGCGCCACCGCCAGCACTTCGCCCCGTAATGCGACGCCCGCCTCGGCGATCCACCACATTGTCACTTTGTCTTCGTCCTCGCCAACGCATCTTCGGTCTCCGTTTCGTTTTTTTGATCTCTATATTCAACTCGCAAACCAACCATCAATTGGCTTGTAGTGTTTGCTTATTGTAAACCTTGTAGTATCAGCTCAAGCGCGCAATCACTTTCTAAGCAGTTAAAGTTTTTCCAAGGCTTTAACCACCTCGACAACCGCGTCACTGACGTCAGCCGCGTTTATGCTGTCGCCTTCTAGAATGCGTAGCGCTTTGCTCGCAGCCGAATGGAGTTCAGTATAACCATACATGCCTGAGGAGCCTGCTAGTTTGTGTAAAGCGCCCTGCAGCTCAGCGTGTCGTTGACTCTGCTCCCTCTGACCGCCTTGATACGCATCGCTGAGCGCCAACAAAAGGGCTTTTTTATCCCCACTGCTGGCGCGATAACGCATGCGCAACTCTTCTATCACGGAATCACTCATACAAACCAGCTTTAAGCTCTGGATACATTTCTTCGGTTAGCCGCATGAGGGCTGTAACGCAAACTCCTTAGCCAGAGCGACCACATCATTGACTGCCACGGGCTTTAAGAGATAACCGTCGTATTGCAACTGTTCAGAACCGCGCGATTCAAACTCGTGTTGCGAGGCGCTCATCATTACAATGGGTTTGCTATATCCTTCTTTACGCAGCTTAGCCGCCACTTCAAACCCATCTTCAATCGGGAGTACAACGTCCATCAAGACTAAGTCAAATGAGCCGCTGTTGATCGCTTGCACGGCAGTCAGCCCATTAGCCGCCCGATGCACTGTAAAACCGCGTTCAACCAACAGCGCTTCGAGCATAACGGCAATATCATCATCATCTTCAACCATCAACAACCGACAGCTAAGGGATTCCAAATGCTGCGCCTGAGCATGGTATTGAGCGCCTTCGCTTGCGGGGGACAGTGGTAATTTAAGCTTGACGGTAGTGCCCTTCTTAACTGCGGAACTAAGCACAAGCTCACCACCCATTAAATCGACGATACCACTCGTAATAGTAACCCCCAATCCGGTACCGGGCCGCTGTTGATGCGACGCTTGCCAAAATGGTTCGCGCACCATGGCCAGTTCCTGGGCATTCATACCAATGCCAGAGTCCTGCACAGTAATGACTAGCTCTTGATTTAAGTAATCTGCACTAAGCTTAACAAAGCCGTGGTCAGTAAACTTGATGGCGTTTCCGACTAAATTGATTAAACACTGAGTTAGACGGCTAGCATCCGCCATAAGCCAACAATCTTTCAACTGCGTGGAGCCGTTCAGCTGCGTGATAAACTGCAGGTGCTTTTGACTGGACTGAGGTGTCATCAGCAACTCGATATCTTCGAGAAGCGTCTTAATATTAACGCGCTGATAGTTCAACCGCAGCTGCTCGCTCTGTCCCTTGCCGTGATCAAGCAAATTTTCGATCAAGCTCAACAAATGCCGACCCGAGCGCTGAATGCCCAACACCCATTGCCGCGCTTGATGCATTGATATCTGCGGAGAGCCTTCAGCGGATGAAGAGCCTTCAGCGGATGGAGAGCCTTCAGCGGGTAAAGAGCCTTCAGCGGATGGAGAGCCTTCAGCCGGTAAAGAGCCTTCAGCGGATAAAGAG
>CAYGNS010000644.1:0-1777 GCA_964351295.1 uncultured Gammaproteobacteria bacterium | reverse complement strand
GTATTACGATGTTCGCCTTTATGATCAATAATCAATTGTGTAAAAAAGCCGATTGGCGGGGTTAGATCCAGTGCATTGGCGGTTAGCAATTGTAAGAATATGGAATTGTTGCGTGCTTGCTGCAAAATATTGCTTTGTAACTGTGCGAACAACCCTTGGGCACCCTCGCTTTCGTGTATCGCACGTAAATCGAAAAAGATACTCGCGTGCATCAACGCCTTCGTCGAAGGTTGTGCAATCCATTGCTCAAAACAACCTTGCCAGTCTTTGAGCGATAAACGCCATTGCGGATTGCTTGCCATGATCTCGCCGGGGCAATACACGTAGCCACACGCATCTAGGCCATCGTTTACAAATTTAGCGAGCTGTGCGAAATAGCTGTGATGTTGGTCTTGATAGTCGTTGCTCAGTAATAGGCCATTATCTTGATCAGACTTTGCCGATTGATCTTGTCGGCCTTGCGAGCCGAAGGCTAGCCATACGAACGGCACAGGTTCGGGCCCGAGCTCACGCTGTGCCAATTCGATGAGCTGGCGAGTAAGCGCGCCCGTTACTGAGGTAAGAATGCGGCCGAGGTCGTCGGCGCGCAGATCCATTTTGATCATCTGGCGCAGCAGCTCGGGTATTTTGTGGCTGGCCGCCACGAGCTGCTGAACGTTGGTGGCACGATGTATGTCGCCTATGATTAGGACGGGATCAGAGCGTTGTAATCGAATGAGATCACTTAGCGTTACCATCCCAACTATCTGATCCTGTTGGTCTACTACGGGGAGGTGTTTGATGCGGTGTCTGGCCATGAGATAATTGGCTTCGTGTACATACTGATCAACACTAATCGTAATAGGATTGTGCGTCATGACGGTGCTGATGTTGGCAGAGCTATTGATACCCTGCGCGATAACGCGGGCTCGACAGTCGCGGTCGGTGAATATGCCCACCAACTGACCTTGTGGGCTTTTTACTCCGATGGAAGCAATGTTGAGCTTAGACATGCGTTGGGCCGCCTCCGCGACCGTCACTGCATCAGATACGCTCTCAAAGGCGGGTGTCATCATGTCGCCTATGCGTGTTGCGAGTGCCTGATTGTCTGCACGCGAGCGCAACCCTACGCGCAAGCGTTGCTCAAAGGCGTTATTAAAGAATTGTTCCACCACCTCATTGCGCGACTTGAGAGCCACAAACGCCTGTTTATCCAATTGGTATAACAAGCCATCTTCGTACACACTAAGCGTATGCCCTTTTGAACTGCCAGTAAGCAAAGATACAAAACCAAAGAAGCCACCTTCGGTAACGCGGTCGAGTAGTTCGCCGTTAGCACTGCGCACATCAAAAGCACCCGCGCGCACAATAAACAGGCTTGGGTTATCCAGATCCAGTATTTTTTCGGCGCTGCCTTTACGATGATAGGTAATGGTGAGTTGTCTGGCTAGCCAATGCAGATCATCCTCTGGCAAGCCATCGAATGGTTTTATGTTGGCTAAAAACTCAACAATAGCGCTCAGTTCTGGTTGCATGATTATTGCTCGGTGAGGTTAGGTGGCTGTATCGCCTGCGCAACAAACTCTAAGGCAGCGGGATCCTCGATAGTCGGCGGCATACTGATGGGTTCGCAGTTTAAGATTTGCTTAATGGTTTTACGCAGTATTTTGCCTGAGCGTGTCTTGGGCAGTTTAGCGACTAAAAAAGTTTGCTGGTAGCACGCGATGGGCCCTATTGCCGCGCGTATGCTCTGCTTGATTTCGTTAACTAACGTGTCTACGGCATCTGGGTTAGACAC
>CAYGNS010000643.1:664-1788 GCA_964351295.1 uncultured Gammaproteobacteria bacterium | reverse complement strand
CCCGCAAAAATGATCAGCGACATACCATTACCAATTCCTCGATCGGTAATTTGCTCGCCTAGCCATACCAAGAACATGGTTCCCGCGACCAATGCCAAAACACAGACAATGGTGAACTGTAACCCCGTAATCAATACAACCGGCGCACCATTTACTGATTGCGCCTGCACGGCACTGGCAATGCCAAGACCTTGGAAGGTAGCAAGCACTACCGCCGCATAACGCGTCCATTTTTGGATCTTGCGACGGCCTGATTCGCCCTCGGCTTTGATTTGCTTAAGGCGTGGTTCCACTGCCGTCAACATTTGCATGATAATCGATGCAGAAATGTACGGCATTACACCCAACGCCATAACCGACAGCCGCGACAGCGCACCACCCGAGAACATATTCAATACATCCAGAATCGAACCCCGAGTTTGCTCAAACAGAGCTGCAACTTGGATGGGGTCTACGCCTGGCACTGGAATGTGACTGCCAATACGAAAAACAATCAGCGCTCCAAGCACGAAGCCAATTCGTTGCCAAAGTTCTTTTAGTTTTCCAGACCCTGCAAGGGCCATTGCTTGTTCGCGTGCCATGGTGTTTTAGTCTTAAGTCCTGTGAAGGTTAAATCGAGTTGCTAGTTAGATAAGGTTTATTCAACCTTGCCGCCAGCCGCTTCGATAGCCGCTTTCGCACCTTGGGTTACAGCCACACCACGCACCGACACAGGCTTACTGATCTCGCCAGATAACATAATTTTGGCGCGTTTGTGTGTGGACTTCATTAAGCCCGCTGCGCGCAGGGTCAACAAGTCAACCACGTCACCTTCAACCAAATTAAGCTCATGCAATCGAACCTCTACGGTAGAACGCGACACATCAGTGCTAAAGCCGCGCTTAGGCAAGCGCATTTGCAATGGCATTTGACCACCTTCGTAACCGATACGCACTTTGCCACCGCTACGAGACTTCTGCCCCTTATGACCACGACCCGCTGTCTTGCCAGTGCCCGAGCCAATGCCACGGCCGACGCGTTTACGCGCGTGCTTAGCACCTTCGGCTGGTTTGATCGTATTTAATCGCATTTTTACCCTCTAAACATTGTAGTAGTTGTCTTATAGACCACTATCCTTAGACTTG
>CAYGNS010000643.1:0-654 GCA_964351295.1 uncultured Gammaproteobacteria bacterium | reverse complement strand
GGTAAGCCACTTTATTCACCATCCCGCGATTCTCGGGAGTATCGATTACTTCAACCGTATGATGCATACGTCGCAAGCCTAGTCCTTTTACACAAGCCATATGTTGCTTGCCGCGACCGAACATGCTTTTTACCAAAGTAACTCTTAACATTTTCTCTTTAGCCATTTTCTTTTACCCGTCTCCAACGCCGATCCAGTACAGATCTAGATCGTAATGTCGTTTACCGACTTGCCGCGTTTAGCTGCAACAGACTCAGGACTTTTAATGGCCTGTAAGCCTTTAATTGTTGCTCGCACTACGTTAACAGGGTTGGTAGAACCAATACATTTGGCCAATACGTCTTTAACCCCAGCGGCTTCAAATACGGCGCGCATTGTACCACCTGCGATGATGCCCGTACCTTCAGATGCAGGTCGCATCACCACAGTTGAGCCCGCATGTGTCGCAACCACGGGATACTGCAAAGTGCCGTTAACCAAATGAACTTTCTTCATTTCACGACGCCCGGATTCCATCGCTTTAGAGACCGCAAGCGGTACCTCTTTGGACTTGCCGCGACCAATGCCAATACTGCCATTGCCGTCACCGACCACCGTTAGCGCACTGAATCCAAAAATCCGTCCGTCTTTAACTACTTTAGCTACGCGTCGAAC
>CAYGNS010000642.1:0-1790 GCA_964351295.1 uncultured Gammaproteobacteria bacterium | reverse complement strand
CATCGTATCAATATTATTGATACGCCAGGGCACGTTGATTTTACGATCGAAGTAGAACGTTCGCTGCGCGTATTAGATGGCGCCGTAGCGGTTTTCTGTGCTGTTGGTGGTGTTGAGCCGCAGTCAGAGACTGTGTGGCGACAAGCCGATAAGTATCGAGTTCCGCGGCTTGCGTTTGTGAATAAGATGGATCGTTCGGGCGCGGATTTCTTGCGGGTATTGCAGCAAATAGAAAAACGTCTTGGTGCTAAGCCAGTGGCGTTGCAGTTGCCAATTGGCGCTGAAGAGACTTTTGCGGGTGTGATTGACCTAGTTAAGATGAAGGCAATCTACTGGGATCAAGAAGCGTTTGGTGTAAAGTTCGAAGAACGTGAAATCCCGGCAGAGTTACAGGACCAAGCGCAAAAGTGGCGCGATAAAATGGTCGAAACAGCCGCCGAAAGCTCAGAAGAGCTTATGGACGTGTATTTGGAGTCGGGTGATTTGAGTGCGGAGCAAGTGCGTAGCGCTTTGCGAGCGCTGACCATCGCCAACGAAATTGTGCCCGTCATGTGCGGTAGCGCGTTTAAAAATAAGGGCGTGCAGGCGATGCTTGATGGCATCGTGCAGTATTTGCCAGCCCCAACCGACGTGCCAGCGATTCGTGGACTTGACGAACAAGGTAAAGAAGTAAGCCGAGAGTCGCAGGATGATCAGCCTTTCGCAGCGCTGGCATTCAAAATCGCGACAGACTCCTTTGTTGGGCAGCTAGTGTTTTTTAGAGTGTATTCTGGCGTGTTGCGCGCTGGCGACGCGGTATATAACCCCGTCAAAGACAAGAAAGAACGAATTGGTCGTATTTTGCAAATGCATTCGAACAATCGTGAAGAAATTAAAGAAGTTCGCGCCGGCGATATTGCGGCGGCGGTTGGACTTAAAACGGTTACGAGTGGTGACACATTGTCTGACCTTAAAAGCATCGTTACGCTGGAGCGAATGGATTTTCCTGACCCGGTTATTTCGCAGGCCGTTCAGCCGCGAACCACGGCCGATCAAGAAAAGATGGGCGTTGCGTTGGGTAAACTCGCGCAAGAAGATCCGTCTTTTACGGTACGTACCGACGAAGAGTCAGGACAGACCATTATTTCTGGCATGGGTGAGTTGCACCTAGACATTATTATCGATCGTATGCGTCGTGAGTTTGGCGTGGATTGTAATGTTGGTAAGCCGCAAGTGGCGTACCGTGAATGTTTGCAAAAAACCATTGAACACGAGACTCGCTATATAAAGCAGTCGGGTGGTAAGGGTCAGTACGCCCATGTGGTGTTGCGTTTAGAGCCCGCTGAGCGTGGGTCTGGTTTTGAGTTTGTGGACGACATCAAAGGTGGTGTTGTGCCAAGAGAGTTTATACCTGCAGTGCAAAAAGGCGTCTCAGATGCGTTGCAAGGCGGGGTGTTAGCGGGTTATCCATTAGTTGATCTGCGCGTTACCTTGTTTGACGGTAGCTATCATGATGTGGACTCTTCGGAGTACTCATTCAAAGCCGCTGCTGGTCAAGCATTAAGAGAAGGGGCGCGTGCCGCGGGTGTCGATCTATTAGAGCCAATTATGGCTGTTGAGATCGTGTCGCCTGAGGATTACATGGGTAATGTGAGTGGCGATATTAATACTCGCCGTGGAGTGATTTTGGGTATCGAAGATACGCCGTCAGGAAAAGTGATCCAAGCAGAAGTGCCTTTGGCCGAAATGTTTGGTTATTCCACGGCGTTGCGCAGTGCAACACAGGGCCGCGCGTCGTATTCAATGCAGTT
>CAYGNS010000641.1:0-1790 GCA_964351295.1 uncultured Gammaproteobacteria bacterium | reverse complement strand
GCCTTACCGACTTAGACCAAAAACACGTAGGTCGTCAAATTCTCATCGTCAGCCACGGCGATGTCCTACAAATTTTGCTAGCCTTTTTTGCTGGCATCCCCATTCACCATCATCGCAGCTTGGCGAGCCTAGGTAACGCCGAACTGAGGTCCCTAGTCGCATCAGAGTGCTGTGTTGGCTAAACGCCGCTAAACACTTGGCGGACTTTCTTCGAGTGAAAATCCCTCGTCTAGCCAACCCGTGACACCTCCAAGCATTTTCTTAACAGGTCGACCAAGTTCAGCAAGGGATAAAGCGGCCTTATCCGCCCCGTTGCAGTGGGGACCTGCACAATAAACGACGAACACGGTTGCAGACGGGTACGCCGCAAGCGTTTCACTCGTTAATCGGTGGCGCGGGAGATTTATAGCGTTGGGCACATGCCCCCGCTCGAACAATTCCTGCGAGCGCACATCGAGCAGCACAAAGTCTTGCCGATTATTAGTCATCGCATGGTGTACGTCCCAGCAGTCCGTTTCGAACTGTAACAAGTCGGCGAAATGCCTTCGTGCTGCATCGGCCGATGCGGGCGCGGGTCGGGTAACGGCTGAGCTCATCAAGCCTCCTAAAATGTACGTTTATCTGGGAGGCTTGATTGTAAGCTAAGGATGCTAGGCAACAAACAGGAATCGCTGACAAAGCCACTGCCCTGCGTTATGCTTGCGCTCTAAATGTTTGGGCAAAGCCCTCAAACGCCCTTCGCTTGCGCGGTATATTGCGTGGGCTCTATAGACCCTTTGCGCTTGTTATTATGAATAAACCTATGCCCGCCCCCGCCGATATTGTCACCCACTACCGTGCTTGTCATTTATGCGAAGCCATCTGTGGACTAGAAATCACCACGCAAGGCGAGGAGATTAAAAGCATTAAAGGTGATAAAAGCGACCCCGTGAGTCAAGGCTATATTTGCCCAAAGGCCACGGCGATTGCCGATATCCATGCGGATCCCGACCGCATTCGGCGCCCAATGCGCAAAATTGCGGGACAATGGCACGAGGTTAGCTGGGACGAGGCTCTAGATTATACAGCCGAGCAACTTGTTAAGACCCAGCAAGCCCATGGGCCTAATAGCGTGGGCTTTTTTGCGGGCAATCCTGGCGTGCACAACTACGGTAATATGACGCATGGCCCATTGCTCCGCCGCGCTATAAAGTCACGCAATAATTTCTCCGCTACTTCGCTCGATCAGTTACCCCACCATTTAGCGGCATACACGATGTATGGGCATCAATTTGCCTTACCTGTGCCCGACATCGATCACACCCAATATTTTTTGATGCTGGGGGGTAACCCTCTGGCATCGAATGGCAGCATGATGACGGTGCCCAATATCGTTAAACGCTTGAAGGCCCTGCAAGCACGCGGTGGTAAGTTGCTCGTCATTGATCCCCGGCGCAGCGAAACAGCCGATATAGCCGACCAACATTTGTTTATTCGACCCGGTAGTGATGCCTTTTTGTTAATCGCCATCATGCGTGAGTTGTTTGTTCATGATTTGGTTAACTTGGGTCACTTAGCGGGAATCACTGACGGCGTTGAGGACGTGCGAGCGGCCGTCGAGCCGTATACTCTGGAACTTGCGCAAGCGCAAACGGGCATACCTGCAGAAGCGATCTCGACGATCGCACAAGACCTCGCCAAAACCGATAAGGCCGTGGTGTATGGCCGAATGGGGGTTTCGGTACAGGAATTCGGCGGCTTGTGCCAATGCGCGATTCAAGCCATAAACCTGTTAATAGCGGCCACCGATT
>CAYGNS010000640.1:0-1793 GCA_964351295.1 uncultured Gammaproteobacteria bacterium | reverse complement strand
CATCCAGACATTACTTACCCGTTCAAACGTATTCAGTTTGCCGTCATCGAGCTGTTCAACCATACGTTTAGCGTCGTCGCGAATGGAGTTAAAGGCGGCCGTAATGTCCTCGTAGCGTTCGCCCACCCGCATTTCGGATACGTGCTCGCGGACAATGTCGTTGAACACGGAGGCCTGGGATAACGTTCGCGCAATCGCGACAATCTTACCTTCATCAATGTTTGTGAGCTTTTCCAATAAGGACACCACTGGCGCCTCGTCAACTTGAGCTGGCATAAGCCCAAGATCGCGTATTTGGCTCAAGGCTTTATCGAGATAATGAAACGTGGATTCGGACATACTTTACCCCTAAGATCAGATGTGATTTGACACCCACTATGGCGTCGCCTCAAGTTTAAAATAAAGTGGAAGTGTAACGCGAAATTGTTACCACCGTGTAGCCCTGACTGCGCGTAAGCTTTACAACGACCTTGAATCATGGCACATCAGCCTTGAACCCATGCAGTGCGATCACCCATCGTTTCTAGCGGCTCAGTGACAAGACATCAATGGCCCAAGAGGCTCTCCTACTTGCTCTGTCAAGCCTTAAAACTTATCCACAACATCTGTGGATAAGTCTGTGCAAAAGACGCGGCACAGTGCGACCGCAATAGTACTTAACAATCTGCTTAAAAAGTAAGCGCTAAGCATAAATACAATGCAATCAATAAGTTAAGTCTATTTTGTAAAGTCGATTATACGTAAATGACGCTAAAGTGGCTTTTTTCGCTATTACCAAAAGTTGTGCACAACTAATTACCAGCGCGTCTAAAACCTTGTTAGAATTCGCGCGCTCCCAATTCATGTAGCACATTGATTATGGCTATTGCTGATAAGACAGAACTAGAACGTGAGGTTGTCCTAAGGCTGCCGCGGCCCGGCTTTGTGAAGCGTATGACGGTTATTGTGTACGACGGCCTATTGCTTCTAGGCGTCATCTTTTTAGCTTCTTTAATCTTTCTCGCCATTCCCGAAACGGTTAGCTCCACTGCGTGGGTACGTGCACTAAAGCTCGCTTACCTTGTCGGGGTAAGCTTTCTGTTTTATGGCTGGTTTTGGACCCATGGTGGGCAAACACTGGGAATGCGAGTTTGGAGTCTGCATCTGGTCGATGAGCGAGGCAAATACTTAAGCTGGCCCAAAGCCGCACAACGATTTGCCTTAGCGGCGGTATCGTGGCTCCCCTTGGGCTTGGGGTACACCTGGATTCTAATCAATCCGCGCCGCGCTACGTGGCACGATCTAATTTGCAAGACCAGTATTGTTCGAATCAATCCAAAATAGGCAACACCCTTGCAGCCCAGCGTGAGGGGCTTTCACGCTAGACTATTCGCCTAATCATAAAGACACTGACCGCGCAGACTAATGCGGTTGGTAATACGGCTCCAATGAAGGGCGGAATCGCAAACAAGGGAACGAAATACGTAAAGGCCTTGTTAAGGATAAAAAAGCCCAAACCAATCATTATGCCGGCAAATAAACTACGCCCCAAACCTCCCGAGCGCACCTGCTGAAAAACAAAGGGCACAGCCATAATCAGCATTACAGCCGTAGCTAATGGGGTGACCATTTTTGACCAAAAGGTCAGCTCAAAATTAGTCGTGTCCTGCCGATTTGACTTTAAATGCGTGATGTAACGGTTGAGCTGCCATATCGACAACTGCTCGGGTTTAACTTGGAAGATTCTTAAAATATCCGGATTGACGGATGTACTCCAATAGGCCGCCGAGACCTCATCAGCCGCCGATCGCGCC
>CAYGNS010000639.1:276-1794 GCA_964351295.1 uncultured Gammaproteobacteria bacterium | reverse complement strand
GGTGAGCCACTGCAATGGAAAGATTGCCTTGCACTTCGTCACTTAAGTTAGAGGCAATACGCTTTAGCTCATCGGCCTGCTCAAGCAATTCACGCGCTTTCGGTAATAATTGTTTGCCTGCTTCGGTAAGACTTATCTGCCGACCTATTCGATTGAATAGTTGTGTATTGAGTTCAGTTTCGAGCCCAGCAACCCGCTTGCTGACCGCAGGTTGGGTAATATATAAACGCTCCGAAGCGCGCGAAAAGGAACCCGTTTGCGCAACTTCAATAAACGCCTCAAGCCCCGAAATATCCATATATAACCACCTGATTAATTAACAAAAACAACGATAAAGCCTTGAGATTCCGGCACGGCTACCCGCCTCCTGCGCCAACATTTCGACCATTGAGTTATGCTTCAGGGGCTAACCCGCCCTAAGCATAGATCGCATTCCAATATGGAATCGACGCGATAATAACAATGAATTTGAATTATTTATACAGCGCGCCTACAATCAAACCCATAATCGGGAAAGAAATAGCTGATGGAATTAACGCGAACCTGAGAACAGAGATTCTGAACTCGCCGTACTATCGCCGTACTATCGCCGAACGTTTTAGGCTTTGCTGCACCTAATATTAATGCCTGAGCTTGGATAAACACCTAAGCCTGGCCATCGCGCAAAACAACGTATTTGACATTTTATTGGAGAACAACATGGCTAAAACCATGTACGAAAAAATTTGGGATGCCCACCTTGTTCACGCCGAACCAGGACAAGCGCCATTGCTCTACATCGACCGCCACCTCATGCATGAAGTGACATCCCCACAGGCTTTTGAAGGTCTAGACCTAGAGAACAGACCCATTCGCAACCCACAAAGCATCTTGGCCACGCTAGACCATTGCGTGCCTACCAAGCTAGCCGATCGTATAAAACTACCCGACCCCATCGGTGCCATTCAAGTGCAACGCATGATCGAAAACTGCGCCAAGCATGGACTGACGCTGTACGACATGGCCAGCAAGAATAACGGCATTATCCACGTCGTCGTCCCCGAACATGGCTTTGTGCATCCTGGCATGACCACAGTCTGCGGCGACAGCCACACAGCCACTCATGGTGCTTTCGGTGCCTTAGCCTTTGGCATTGGCACCTCCGAAGTCGAGCATGTGATGGCAACACAGTGCCTACCACAAACTAAGTCGAAGACAATGCTCGTTAAAGTATCGGGCAAACTGTCTAAATTTAGCACTGCCAAAGACATTGCACTCGCCATCATCGGCAAAATTGGCACCGCTGGCGGCACTGGATATGTAATCGAATACGCGGGTTCGGCCATCACCGATCTATCGATGCAGGGCCGTATGACCCTTTGTAATATGGCCATTGAATCAGGCGCTCGCGCAGGCCTAATCGCTCCTGACGAAAAAACCTATGAATTTCTCGAAGGTAAAGAATTTGCCCCTAGAGGGGATGCTTGGCAACAAGCGCTTGCCTACTGGCAGACCCTGCCGAGCGACGTGGACGCGACG
>CAYGNS010000639.1:0-266 GCA_964351295.1 uncultured Gammaproteobacteria bacterium | reverse complement strand
GTTAGACTCAGTGATCGAGCTGGACGCTGCCGACATCGCGCCACAGGTTACTTGGGGAACTTCGCCGGAGCAGGTTGTGCCGGTGGATCAAAAAGTGCCCTCACCCACCGATTTTGCCGACGAGGCTAAAGCCAAATCGTGTGCATCCGCATTGGAATACATGGGCCTTAGTGGCGGCACCCAAATAACCGACATCACCATTGACTATGTATTTATCGGCTCATGCACCAACTCACGAATCGAGGACTTTCGAGCGGCCGCTGAAG
>CAYGNS010000638.1:0-1795 GCA_964351295.1 uncultured Gammaproteobacteria bacterium | reverse complement strand
CTCAAACGAACAACCCATCGTCGTAGAGAACGGCAGTTACTCGCCAACTCGCGTTAAAATTCCACGCGATACCGCCCACACACACTCCATGTGGCGCGCAAAGATCCTTCACCTTGTGCCGAGATGTTGTTAATACCAGAGCTTGATGTCAGCGTTGAGTTACCTCTTAACCGCACCATCAAGGTCGAACTACCCGCGATGGCGCCTGGCGAGTATGCATTTCATTGTCAGATGCAGATGTATAAAGGAACCTTGGTGGTGGAGTAGCTTCCAAGCAAAGTAAGGAGAACCTATGAGCTCGATATCCGACGTTGCGCAATTGCTCAATGTAAGCAGTCATACACTGCGTTATTACGAAAAAATTGGCTTACTCGCACCCGTTAGCAAAACCAGCGGCGGACAGCGTAAGTTTACGGCGCGCGAGATCGAACGCGTGCGCTTTATTAAACGCGCCCAGCGAATGCACTTCTCGCTGGAAGAAATACGCACCTTGCTCGAACTGGACAGCCAGGCTCATATCGAGCGTCCGCAAGCGCAAAAGCTGGTGCAAGAAAAACTGGCCGAGATCGAAACAAGTTTGGCCGAACTCAAGCACCTTAAGCAAGACCTCAATAAAATGCTCAAAGCCTGCCAAGCCAGTAGCAATGATGAACACTGCCCCATTATTGATGGCATTAAGCAAGGCTAGGAGATGCTCTTACTCACTTTATTTGGAATCGGCATGCTCGGCGTTGCTCTCTTCAATGGCGTGCCGCGCAGTGTGTGCATTAGTCACGTTCATTTCTCAGCTACAATGCTATAGAAAACATATGTATCTCACCCGCATCAACTCAACATTGCTCAACACGTATCCGTCACGGTAATGCCAAGTAAAGCGCTCATGAATCTAACTGCTCGCATCTCGCTCATCTGCTATTTGGTGGTTTCGAGCATCGCGGCAACGCATGCGTTTCCAGCCATGAGCTCTACGCCTTCGAGCGAGGGGTTAATGGGTGGCCTTGTGGTGTCGGTGGACTCTGAAAATGTAGGCTCTATGCACAGTGCCGAACCGCACTGCGCGCAAATGCTAGAGCCCGCCACGCCTACCGAGAGCGGTGCCGCTGTTAGCGTATGCAAGCTTTTCTGTGCTGCAATGACGAGCGTGATTGCTCACTCCACTTCTATTTCGCCGTCGCTCCTTACCCCCAACACATTAATTGCCTTCCCGCCCATTCACCTAACCAGCATTGCGCCGCAGCTCGAAATTCAGCCTCCTCAACCAGCCTAACAAACACGCGAGTTCATTCAATTTTTGTTAGGAGGGTTCCATGCCCAAACATATTTCGACCAAACATATTTCTTATGGGCGCCGCCGCTTTGTTACGGGTTTGGCGTCTACTACGGCCGTTGGCTTACTCAGTGCGAGTGGGTTTAGTCGTGCAGCGGAACTACTCAAGCACGCTACCCCAGGGCAGACCAGTTTACGCGGCACACAATTTAATTTAGATATTGGTTATTTGCCCGTGAATTTTACAGGGCAAACATGCCAAGCCACCGCCATTAATGGTTCGGTGCCTGCACCCGTGCTGCGCTGGAAGCAAGGCGAACGCGTAACGCTTAATGTGCGTAATGCGTTGGCGCACGACAGCTCTATTCATTGGCACGGCATAATCTTGCCGAGCAATATGGACGGTGTGCCGCATATTAGTTTCCCAGGCATTAAGCCAGGCGAAACCTTTAAGTACGAGTTTGATGTGAATCAAAGCGGCACGTATTGGTATCACAGCCATTCTGGTTTTCAAGAGCAAACCGGCAT
>CAYGNS010000637.1:0-1802 GCA_964351295.1 uncultured Gammaproteobacteria bacterium | reverse complement strand
CTTTTCATTTTGCGACGCATGAAATGGCGTATAGGTCGACGTCAGGACCACCTGCGATTAGTGGTTTTGCGGCCGCACGCGCGCGACCGCAACCGCTGATGCGCGTTCACTCAACGCTCATTGCGAAACGCGATGTAAAAGTAAAAGTAGTGCTCGGCCAAACCCTGTTGTTTGACGAAGTGCTTGCAAGCGAGTCGTCTTCCGCTACGCCACCGTTAGATTATACGGGTGCGTTACCGCAATCCCATCCACAGGAGCGGATAACGGTTGAGCTAGAGCAATTAGTGTTTGCACGCAGTGGAGATAAAGGTGATAACGCCAATATTGGCTTAATCTGCCGGCGGCCAGAGTATCTTCCGTTTATTGCCGAGCAAGTAACGGCCGATGTGGTTAAAGCGTATTTCGCGCATTTAGTAGACGGTGATGTGATGCGCTATTTTTTACCCGACTTGAATGCCTTTAATTTTCTGCTCCATGCGGCACTTGGCGGGGGCGGCACGGCGTCGTTACGACTCGATGCCCAAGCAAAAACCTATGCGCAAATGTTGCTGTCGTTGCCGATTACAATCGATGCTAAGCTGTTGCAGTAATGTACTCAAGATAAGGGAATTCGAACATGGGTAAAAAGGTTATTGTTGTTGGCGCAACGGGGTTAATTGGGAATGAGTTGGTACAGCTATTGGCTGGTGAGTCGGGTGTTGCTAGTGTGCATACACTTACACGTCGATCGGTTGACTACGCCGTATCCTCTAAAAGTGGGCAACGCTCCAACCCCATCATCAATCATGTAGTCGATTTTGCGCGCCTTGACGAATTTGCCACCTTGTTTGACGGGAATGTGCTGTGCTCGTGTTTGGGTACAACCGTAAAACAAGCGGGTTCTATCGCGGCGCAGCGGGTCGTGGATTTAGACTACCAACTTAAGGCCGCGCAGCTGGCTGCGCAGCAGGGCGTTGCGCACTATTTTTTGGTGTCGTCTAGCGGCGCGAACAGCAAGAGCTTGAGTCCGTATTTAAAAATGAAGGGCGAACTCGAAGACGCGGTGGCGGCATTGGGCTTCGCGAGCACCACTATTCTACAACCCTCGCTGTTGCTCGGAGAGCGCTCCGAAACGCGGGTTGCTGAGCAACTCGCCAGTCATTTACTTCCGGCGCTGTGTAAGTTACCAGGACTTGGACCGTATCGGCCCATTAAAGGACGCGAAGTGGCGCAAAAAATAGTGGAACTCGTACACACACCACCAAACGGTCTACAACGCTTTACGCTCGATCAAGTGTTCCCAGCGGCGGCATAACCGCGACGATCCCTACCTGTTTTTACAATGGTATTGATCCATATTTCGCGGTATATCTAAGAGTCTGTTCATCAAATGAAGCGAGCATGCCTGCACAACCAAATGTAGCATTCTCTATTAGGCGCTGCGCAGAAATTTACTCGCGCATTAGAATCGCTTTATCGTGACATGCTACAAGCAGATCACTGCGACTCCATCGGTCTGGGTTTTAATCGGAACACAAAATGATTCAGCGATTCGATCGCTACCAAACACCACGTAGCTGGAACCCGAGTTATTGCCGTTGGGATCAGCATTAGGAGCACCAATCAATAGATCATCGATGCCATCGCCATTCACATCACCCGCCGCGCTGACAGAGCGCCCGGAAAAATCTTCCGCTTTCGCGCCATCGAGTCGAAAGCCGGTGCCGCCATCGAGGCTGGAAAGATTAATCGCCGCGGCGAAACCGCCACTACGACCAAATACTACATAACTGGAGCCAGAGTTATTGCCGTTGGAATCGGCC
>CAYGNS010000636.1:0-1805 GCA_964351295.1 uncultured Gammaproteobacteria bacterium | reverse complement strand
TGATGCCTGTCAGTGCGAGCACTGTCAGTCAACCCTTCAGCCAATTGGTCAGAAGGTCTCTGAGCAGATTGATTTTGTACCGATGACGGTGCAAGTTATTCGTCGTATCCGTAAGACCTACCAATGCCCACAGTGTAAGAAAGGCGTTCACGCCGCTAAAGCACCAGCCCAGCCTATACCCGGCAGTATTGCCAGCCCGGGCACGCTGGCGCAGATCATTACCGACAAATACATCAACGGCATGCCGTTGTACCGTCAAGAAGTCCAGTTTAATCGTCTGGACATTTCTCTGACACGCAGCACTATCGCCCAATGGGTGATTAAGTGCGGATTATTGGTTCAGCCGCTGATTAATCTTGCGAGAGAGCAGTTACTTGCTAGTCATAGCGTTCAGATGGACGAAACCCGTTGGCAGGTCTTGAAAGAGCTCGGCAAAACGGCGCAAAGCCAGTCCTATATGTGGGTTCAACGGGGCGGCCCACCAGAGAGCCCAATCATACTGTTTGATTACTCTCCTAGCCGATCACAGGACGTACCTGTTGAGCTGCTCGGTGACTATGCAGGGTATTTACAAACCGATGGTTATGAGGGGTATAACAAGTTATGTCGAGACAATGGCGTCACGCAACTGAGCTGTTGGGCGCATGTGCGACGTAAGTTTGATGAAGCGTTAAAGTCTCAGACCAATCATAAGAAGCGCAAGACCTCTTTAGCCAATCAAGCTTTGCAACGCATCCAATTGCTGTACAAGATTGAGAAGGAGATCAAGCATCTAGCACCAGAGGCGCGACAGCGTATGCGTCAGGAGAAAGCTGAGCCTATTCTCAAAGGGATCAAGGAATGGTTAGACCAGCACTTGCCCGTCGTGGTTAAACAATCGGCTATTGGCAAGGCCATGCATTATCTGAACAAACAGTGGCCAAAGCTGATCGTTTATACGCAAGACGGGCAGCTGCACATTGATAACAACCTGTGCGAGAACGCCATTAGACCGTTTGTGATTGGTCGAAAGAACAGCTTGTTCAGTGATTCGGTGCGCGGCGCTAAAGCCAGTGCTAATCTGTACAGCTTGATTGAAACGGCTAAGGCCAATGGTATTGAGCCCTACGGGTATCTCAAGCGGGTTTTTACTGAACTACCACAGGCGACTTGTCTTGAAGATATTGAGACGCTGTTGCCTTACAATGTTGAAGTACAAGCAGCGAAGGTGGCTTAGAGTGACTAACCACTCGCTTACTCGTTTTTGATAAATTGTAAATGTTAAGATTTATATTGCCTTTCTACATGAAATTGTCAAAGACAGGCTTATTGAGATAGACTGAAAAATCGAAAATACAGCTTTAAACCCGTTAGTAGATTAGGACACGCTTAACTGGGAGATGGAAATGGATAAAATACTTAGTACTCAGTTCGATGTAATTGTTGTAGGTTCGGGGGCTGCTGGAGGTATGGCTGCTTATGATTTGGCATTGAGTGGTGCCAATGTATTGATGCTGGAGGCTGGTAGAGATTACGACCCTCAGACCGAAACAGCCATGTTCCAGACGCCAGACCAAGCGCCGCTTAGATCCTTTCCTACAAAAGATAAACCGGCGGGGTTCTACGACGCCACTATCGACGGCGGATGGCAAGTACCAAATGAGCCTTATGTCGTGGCAGAGGGATCAGACCCGTTTCAATGGTGGCGATCAAGGATGATGGGTGGGCGAACAAATCATTGGGGTAGGGTTTCTCTTAGATTTGGTCAATACGATTTTAAGCCAATGACACGAGATGGATTGGGAGTGGATTGGCCCGTTACATAT
>CAYGNS010000635.1:0-1809 GCA_964351295.1 uncultured Gammaproteobacteria bacterium | reverse complement strand
GAATAGAGTCTCGGGCAACCCCGCCACTTTTGAGTTCGCCCTCACCCAAAATAAGATAATCACCCAATTTTAGAGTTCGCGCTACCGCGGCGAGAGCCTCGCGCCGCACTAAACTTGAGCGCATCCGACTCAGCTTGCCCTCACTCAACTCATCAAACTGATTAAACAGCCATTCGGCTATCACGAAGCCCAAAATGCTGTCGCCCAGAAACTCCATTCGCTCGTAATTTCGCGAACTCTTAGAGCGGTGCGTCAGCGCAAGCTGTAATAAATCGGGATCCTGAAAAGAATGTCCGAGTGCTCGCATAAGGCGCGCTAATCGATCCATGGTGTCACTCGGTTTCTCATTGAACAATTCGCAATTTGAGGTCACTCATTCTGGGACCTCGCATCTTAGAGTTGAGTTAGTGTGCAAGCAAGCTTGCATTTTTTTTGTTTGCGCTCGAGTGCGCCCAAGTCACATCAGGCGCGAACTTGGCATGCCGCCCCCCCCTGACAGCAGCTTAGTGCTAAAGGGTCACTCTAAATCGCGCTGTACTCGATTGTTGAACTTAATCAACAAAAATATGTTGGCAAATATTGGCACTTCTTGTTGATAGTTGGTTTCAACAATAAAGTGTTCTCGCGAGCGCTGAATCTTTAAGTCACGCTTATAGTCCAAGGTTTTATGCGAACCATCGAGGTACAGCTGCTGCTGCAAATTGCGCACTACCTGGGCTCGGGTCGCGCGCTTCAAGTCAACGTCTTCCAGACTACGCTCCATCGAATTTTTGATGCTCGCATTTACTGCGTATACTGGAACCAGCTGCATCACAATATACGACGTGAAAATGGCTAATGACGCAATAAACAGCATACTCCAAAACGTCCATCCAGCCTGTTTATGGAAAACTTTAAACGAATGCTTAGGCATATTCAGTCTCTAGTTATGATCTCGATCAGAACTTTATCAAAGGACCAGTATTCCGCCAAATTAATATAAGACTAGCCGTTAAAAAAAGTTTCCCAACGAGTGGTTTTCTCCCAGCTCACTGAGCGCCAACTGCGCCCGGTTCGCTGCCCTGATCAGCGCTTACAATCTCGGCAGTAATGCGGGTGCCTAGACGCGACCAATTAAATCCACCGCCATTCGCTCTGCCATCGTAATGCATCCACACAAAAAACGCCTTACCGATTATATTTTGCTCTGGCACAGTACCCCAAACACGACTATCGGCGCTGTTATCGCGGTTGTCGCCCATCATGAAATAATGTCCTTCGGGCACGGTAAACGAACGCCGCTGCAAATTAAATACCGGACGTTGCGAGAAAATGGGCGAAAATTTGGCAAAGCCTTCTTGTCGGGGTAAGTATTGAACTTTCTGTTCATGCACCGAATCAGCCACCGGCGTGTACTCTCCCGCCTCTTCTGTACTGACCTGTTCGCCATTAACAAACAGTGATCGGCCGATCACGTCAACCTGATCTCCCGGTAAGCCCACCAGGCGCTTGATATAACTGGTTTGGTTATCGACGGGATAGCGAAAAACCACAATATCGCCCCGCTCTGGCTCATTGATTTCGAGCACTTGCGTATACACGATGGGCAGCCGCAGACCGTAGGTAAACTTATTAACTAAAATAAAGTCCCCAATCTGCAAAGTGGGCAGCATTGAGCCTGATGGAATTCTGAATGGCTCGGCAACAAAGCCCCGCAATAGAAAGACAATGGCAAAAACCGGGAATAGCGATCGCGCCCAATCGAGGTACCAAGGCACCTCTGAACGCTGACCCAGCGAGGGGAAAACCCAACGGCACACAAGTATGGTC